>CAMATX010000008.1 GCA_945861345.1 Comamonas sp. lk | reverse complement strand
GCCGGCAGGCGACGCAGCTCTGGCGGGCTTGGTCGTAGCGGGCACAGGCAACGGGACTTTGCACCATGCCCTGGAAGCCGCTTTGCATCAGGCGCAAAGCCAAGGGATCGCGGTGGTGCGTACCACCCGGTGTGCCTTAGGTCAGGTGTTGGCGCGTGCCGACGGCCAGGGTGCTGGTTTGGCCGCCTGGCCGCTACCGGCGGTAAAAGCGCGCGTGGAGCTGATGCTGCAATTGAAAAACAAATACTAATTAGCGGCTTTAAACGGCACGCCGGCGAGCTTGCCGCCGGCTTTCAGCCCCTTTTTGACAAACCAGCCCTGGTTCATTTCCAAAACAAAGCGCACCGGTTTGCTTGAGCAGTGCGACTGCGTGGTCTGCGGCTGCATGTCTTCTAGGTTAACGATGGTGCCGTCGTCTGCCACGAAGGCTGCCGTTAGCGGGATCAGGGTGTTTTTCATCCAAAAACACTGCTGGCTGGCGGTCGGGAATACAAACAGCATGCCCTCGTGGGCCGGCATGTCCGTGCGAAACATCAGCCCGGTGGCCTGCTGCTCGGGCGTGGCGGCCACCTGAACTTGCAACTGGTGAAATCCGATGGACAAAGTGGTGCGCGGCAGGTTCAGCTGCGGCTGGTTTTGCGCGTTGGTGCTTGCGCTGGCCAATCCCAGCAGCAGGCTCAGTAGGAGGGAAACGGAAATTTTCATGCTCGCCATTGTGAATCAAGCGCCCGCCCAAGGGCCAGGGCCGCGCCCAGCTTTACGTGCTGATTTGACGTGCTAGGCCCATGCCGGGCCTTGGCCCAGCGGGCCCGGGTTGACAGGATGGCGTAAAGGTTTGGGTCTAAAATTAGCCTCGGAAACAGTGCCAAGCCCGCTGTGACGGGGCCAAAAGCCACCGTGCGGGCTTGGGAAATTTACCTACCAAGAGACTCACTCCATGTACCAGCACATCAAGGTCCCCGCCCAAGGCCAGAAAATCACCGTCAACGCGGATTTTTCCCTCAATGTCCCCGACGAGCCCATCATTCCCTTCATCGAGGGTGACGGAACCGGCCTGGACATCACCCCGGTGATGCTCAAAGTGGTCGACGCAGCCGTTGCCAAGTCCTATGGCGGCAAGCGCAAGATCCACTGGATGGAAGTCTTTGCCGGCGAGAAATCCACCAAGGTCTATGGCCCCGACGTCTGGTTGCCCGAAGAGACATTGCACGCCATCCGCGACTACGTGGTCTCCATCAAAGGCCCGCTGACCACGCCGGTGGGCGGCGGCATCCGCTCGCTCAACGTGGCGCTGCGCCAGGAGCTGGACTTGTACGTCTGCCTGCGCCCCATCCAGTATTTTGACGGCGTACCCAGCCCGGTCAAAGAGCCACACAAAACCGATATGGTGATCTTCCGCGAAAACTCGGAAGACATTTACGCCGGCATCGAGTTTGAGGCCGAGTCGGACAAGGCCAAGAAACTCATCAAGTTCCTGATGGAAGAGATGGGCGTCAAGAAAATCCGCTTCCCCAATACCTCCGGCATCGGTATCAAGCCGGTGTCACGCGAGGGCACCGAACGCCTGGTGCGCAAAGCCATTCAGTACGCCATCGACAACGACAAGCCCAGTGTGACCATCGTGCACAAGGGCAACATCATGAAGTTCACCGAAGGCGGTTTCCGTGACTGGGCCTACGGCCTGGCGCAAACCGAGTTCGGCGCCCAGTTGGTGGACGGCGGACCCTGGTGCAAGTTCAAAAACCCCCGGACCGGCCGCGAAATCACCATCAAGGACAGCATTGCCGACGCCTTCTTGCAGCAAATTTTGCTGCGTCCTGCCGAATACAGCGTGATTGCCACCTTGAACCTCAACGGCGACTACGTCTCGGACGCGCTGGCGGCCCAGGTTGGCGGCATCGGTATCGCCCCTGGAGCCAATCTGAGTGACACGGTCGCCATGTTTGAGGCCACCCACGGAACGGCCCCCAAATATGCGGGCAAGGACTACGTCAACCCCGGCTCGGAAATCCTTTCGGCCGAGATGATGTTGCGCCACATGGGCTGGAAAGAAGCAGCCGACATGATCATTGCTTCCATGAAAAAGTCCATCCACAGCAAAAAAGTCACTTACGACTTCGCCCGGCTGATGGACGGCGCCACCCAAGTGAGCTGCTCTGGCTTTGGCCAGGTCATGATTGACAACATGTAATCAGCGTAACCGGGCAGCCCGGCTGCCCCGCGACCAGCCCCGAGCCCGGTGCGCACCAGCGCCCCGGGCTATTTTTTCGCCCCACCGTCTTGAATAGCCGCCTAGGCGCTCCAATTACCCTTGGCGCTGCGCTAGGATGTGCGCACCGATAGAATGATTTCATGGCTACGACCCCACCCAAACCCCCTCGGGAACTTCCCAAGCAAAGCCCCCAAAAGGACGACGGCGGCGGGGCTATCGTGCTCGAACGGCTGCCGCAAAAGCTGCAACCCCCGGCCATGCACCAGGTTTTGATGCTGAATGACGATTTCACGCCCATGGAGTTCGTGGTGTTGGTAATTCAGGAGTTTTTTGCCAAAGATTTGGCCACGGCGACCCAAATCATGCTGAAAATCCATATTGACGGTAAAGGTGTGTGCGGCGTGTACACCCGGGACGTGGCGGTGACCAAGGTAGACCAGGTAATGGATGCAGCCCAAAAGGCTGGTCATCCCCTGCAGTGTGTGAGTGAGCCGGTAGGCTTTTAGGCGATAAGACGCGTGTGGCGCCCGTCCAGTGGGCGGCGCCACTTGGAATGAACAACGGATTCGTAGAAGGAAAAGTCATGATCGCCCAAGAATTGGAAGTCAGTCTGCATATGGCGTTTGTCGAGGCACGCCAGCAGCGCCACGAGTTCATCACCGTGGAGCACCTGCTGCTCGCGCTTTTGGACAACCCCAGTGCCGCTGAAGTGTTGCGCGCCTGCTCGGCCAATGTGGACGAGTTGCGCAAGTCACTAAGCCATTTCATCAAAGACAACACGCCCCAGGTCTCGGGCGTTGACGAGGTGGACACCCAGCCGACGCTGGGCTTTCAGCGCGTAATCCAGCGTGCCATCATGCACGTGCAGTCCACCGGAAGCGGTAAAAAAGAGGTCATGGGCAGCAACGTCTTGGTCGCTATTTTTGGCGAGAAAGACTCTCACGCCGTGTATTTCCTCCACCAGCAGGGCGTGACCCGCCTCGATGTGGTTAATTTCATTGCCCACGGCATCAAAAAGAGCGATCCGCCCGAATCGAGCAAAGGTCCCGAAGGCAGCCCCGAAGCGGAAGAAACCACCAGCGAAAAGAACGAAAAAGCCTCGCCGCTGGAGCAGTACACCCAAAACCTGAACCAGCTGGCCAAAGACGGCAAGATTGACCCCTTGATCGGCCGCGAGTACGAGGTGGAGCGGGTGATCCAAATCCTATGCCGCCGCCGCAAAAACAACCCGTTGCTGGTCGGCGAGGCCGGCGTGGGCAAAACCGCCATCGCCGAGGGTCTGGCGTGGCGCATCTCCCAAAAAGACGTGCCCGAGGTGCTGGCCGACTCGGTGGTCTATTCCCTGGATATGGGCGCGCTGCTGGCGGGCACCAAATACCGGGGCGACTTTGAGCAGCGGCTCAAAGGCGTGCTCAAGTCGCTCAAGGACAAGCCCAATGCGGTGCTGTTTATTGACGAAATCCACACTCTGATTGGTGCCGGCGCCGCCTCGGGCGGCACGCTGGATGCCTCCAATTTACTCAAACCCAGCCTCAGCTCGGGCCAGCTCAAGTGCATCGGCGCGACCACCTTCACCGAATACCGTGGCATTTTTGAAAAAGACGCCGCTCTGTCGCGCCGGTTCCAGAAAATTGACGTTGTCGAACCCACCGTGGAGCAAACGGTGGAGATCCTTAAAGGCCTGAAATCACGCTTTGAGGAACACCACAAGGTGAAGTACGCCGTCGCCGCATTGCAGGCGGCCGCCGAATTGAGCGCCAAGTACATCAACGACCGCCATTTGCCCGACAAGGCCATCGACGTGATTGACGAGGCCGGTGCCGCCCAGCAAATCCTGGCGCCTAGCAAGCGAAAGAAGACGATTTCCAAGACCGAAGTAGAGGAAATCGTGGCAAAAATCGCCCGCATTCCTCCGGCCAATGTCTCTAATGACGACCGTGGCAAGCTCAAAACCCTGGATCGCGACCTCAAAAGCGTGGTGTTCGGGCAGGACAAGGCGCTCGATGTGCTGGCATCGGCCGTCAAAATGGCACGCTCGGGCTTGGGCCGTGCGGACAAGCCGATTGGCTCTTTCCTGTTCAGCGGCCCCACGGGCGTGGGCAAGACCGAGGCGGCCAAGCAGCTCGCCTACATCATGGGCATCGAGCTTCTTCGCTTTGACATGAGCGAGTACATGGAGCGCCATGCCGTGAGCCGCCTGATTGGCGCCCCCCCGGGCTACGTCGGATTTGACCAAGGCGGCCTGCTGACCGAGGCGGTGACCAAAAAGCCCCACTGCGTGCTGCTGCTCGATGAGATCGAAAAAGCCCATCCAGACATCTTTAATGTGCTTTTGCAGGTGATGGACCACGGCACCTTGACCGATAACAACGGGCGCAAGGCCGATTTCCGCAACGTGATCATCATCATGACCACTAACGCGGGCGCTGAGACCATGAACAAGGCGACCATCGGCTTTACCAACCCCCGCGAGGCAGGCGACGAGATGATCGACATCAAACGCCTGTTTACGCCCGAGTTCCGCAACCGCCTTGACTCCATCGTCGGCTTTAAGGCGCTGGACGAAAACGTTATTTTGCGGGTGGTGGACAAGTTCCTGCGCCAACTGAGTCTCCAGTTGGCCGAGAAGAAGGTCGAGGTCACTTTTACCGACAAGCTGCGCAAGCACCTGGGCAAAAAAGGCTTCGATCCGCTCATGGGCGCGCGACCCATGCAACGGCTGATCCAAGACACGATTCGCCGGGCTTTGGCCGACGAGCTGCTCTTTGGCCGCTTGACGGACGGTGGCCGCCTGACGGTGGACTTGGACGACAAAGACGAGTCCAAAACCGAAGTTTTGCTCGACATCCAGCCCCTGCCCAAGCGCGAAGGCCGTTCCAAGTCGGAAGAGGCGGCTGCCAGCTGATGTAAAATCAGCAGGCTTTGCTCCGGGGCGCCTTCAATGCGGCGCCCCGGGCCCAGTAAATCACAAACCGTCTCTATCAAGGTGTTCCCCCTGCAAGCTGTCGGCATGCGCGGGAAAAATCGAGCCGGATTTAAGACCTAACCTTTGGAGTTTTTATGTCAGTCACTATGCGCGAAATGTTGGAAGCGGGTGTCCATTTTGGTCACCAAACCCGTTTCTGGAACCCTAAGATGGCCCCGTTCATCTTTGGCCATCGCAACAAAATACACATCATCAACCTGGAAAAATCGCTGCCGATGTTCCAGGAGGCCACCAAGTTCGTGCGTCAAATCTCTGCCAAGCGTGGCACCGTTTTGATGGTCGGCACCAAGCGCCAGGCCCGTGAAACGGTCGCGATGGAAGCACAACGTGCCGGCATGCCCTTTGTGGACCAGCGCTGGTTGGGCGGCATGCTGACCAACTTCAAAACGGTCAAGACCTCGATCAAACGCCTCAAGGACATGAAAATCGAGCAAGAAGCCGGTTTGGATGCCATGAGCAAGAAAGAGCAGCTGATGTTCGCCCGCGAACTCTCCAAGCTGGAAAAAGACATTGGTGGCATCCAAGACATGGCCACCTTGCCAGACGCGATTTTTGTGATCGACGTGGGTTACCACAAGATTGCCATCGCCGAAGCCCGCAAGCTGGGCATCCCGCTGATCGGCGTGGTGGACTCCAACCATTCGCCCGAAGGTATTGACTACGTCATTCCAGGTAACGACGACTCCTCCAAAGCGGTGACCTTGTATGCCCGTGGCATTGCAGACGCCGTGCTGGAAGGCCGCGCTAACGCGGTGGACGATTTGGTCAAAGCAGTTGTGGCCGAAGGCGAAGACGAGTTTGTCGAGGTCAACGAGGCCGCTTAAACCGTTCCCCGACCCTTAAAAGGGGGCTTGTCAGCCCCTTTTTTTTAGCATTTCAACGATTTTTAACGGATACGGAGTAATAAAAATGGCAGCAATTACCGCAAGCATGGTCGCCGAGTTGCGTGGCAAAACCGATGCACCCATGATGGAGTGCAAAAAAGCCCTGACCGAGGCTGAAGGCGACATGGTCAAAGCCGAAGAGATTTTGCGCGTCAAACTCGGCAGCAAGGCCGGCAAAGCCGCCGCCCGTGTGACGGCCGAAGGCGTGGTCGCGATTGCCACAGCGGGCGCGGCCAGCGCCATGATTGAAGTCAACTGCGAGACTGACTTTGTCACCAAGAACGATAGTTTCCTGGCTTTGGTCAAATCGGCGGCTGCCTTGGTCGCCGAGCACAATCCTGCCGATGTCGCTGCATTGGGCGCCCTGGCCTGTTCGCAAGACGGCTTTGGTCCGACTTTGGAAGATGTGCGCAAAGGCCTGATCGGCAAGATTGGCGAGAACATGACTTTCCGCCGTTTCAAGCGCTTTGGCTCTAGCGCGAAAGTGGCTTCTTACCTGCATGGCACCCGGATCGGCGTGGTGGTCGAATTTGAAGGCGATGAAGTCGCTGCCAAGGACGTCGCCATGCACGTGGCCGCCATGAAGCCGGTTTCCCTGTCTAGTGCTGACGTGCCTGCCGAGTTGGTCGAGCGCGAGCGCTCCGTCGCAGCCGCCAAGGCCGCCGAGGACGCGTCTGTGGCTACGGCCGCTGGTAAGCCGGTGCAATCTCCGGAAATCGTGCAAAAGCGCATCGAAGGCGGCGTGCAGAAATACCTCAAAGAGGTGTCGCTGTTCAACCAGTCTTTCGTGAAAAATGACAAGCAAACTGTCGAGCAAATGCTCAAAGCCTGTGCTACCACGGTGCATGGATTTACCCTGTATGTGGTGGGCGAGGGCATTGAAAAACGCGTGGACGATTTCGCTGCCGAAGTGGCCGCCCAGGTTGCCGCTGCCAAGCAGGGCGCCTAAACTAGGGCCCTGACCGGCCCGTGCCGGGCGACTGGCGCCCGGCAATTTCCCCAAACCCGCCTCAACGCCGTTGGAAGCACTTATGACCCACGCCAAGCCTGCCTACAGTCGAATTTTGTTGAAACTGTCCGGCGAGGCTTTGATGGGGGATGATCAATTCGGTATCAACCGTGACACGATTGTCCGTATGGTCGATGAAATCGCCGAGGTCACCCGCCTGGGTGTGCAGGTGGCCGTTGTTATCGGCGGCGGCAATATCTTTCGCGGTGTTGCGGGTGGTTCAGTCGGTATGGACCGCGCCACGGCCGATTACATGGGCATGCTGGCCACAGTCATGAATGCCCTGGCTTTGGGCGACACCATGAACAAAGCCGGCTTGACTGCCCGCGTGATGTCGGCCATCGGCATCGAGCAGGTTGTCGAGCCCTATGTGCGGCCCAAAGCGCTGCAATATTTAGAAGAAGGCAAGGTGGTGATCTTTGCCGCCGGCACCGGCAATCCCTTCTTCACCACCGACACCGCTGCGGCATTGCGGGGCGCCGAAATCGGCGCCGAAATTGTGCTCAAGGCAACCAAGGTCGATGGTGTCTATGACGCCGATCCGAAAAAAGTGCCTACGGCCAAGCGCTATGCTGCGCTGACCTTTGACAGCGCCATGCAGCAAAACCTGGGCATCATGGATGCGGCAGCTTTTGCGCTGTGCCGCGACCAAAAATTGCCCATCAAAGTGTTTTCTATTTTCAAGCACGGCGCGCTCAAGCGCGTCGTGATGGGCGAGGACGAGGGCACTTTGGTGCACGTTTGATTCTTTGGAGTAAAGACTATGGCGATTGCAGAAATCCGCAGCGGTGTGGAAGCCAAGATGGAGCAATCCATCGCCAACTTCAAAAACACCCTCACCAAGGTGCGCACCGGGCGCGCTAACCCCGCTTTGCTCGATACCGTGCAGGTCGAGTACTACGGCTCGATGGTGCCGCTAAGCCAGGTTGCCAACCTCAATTTGATCGATTCGCGCACCATCGGCATCCAGCCTTGGGAAAAAGGCATGGGCGCCAAGATTGAAAAAGCCATCCGCGAGAGCGATCTGGGCCTCAATCCGGCCAGCATGGGCGACCTGATCCGCGTGCCCATGCCCATGATGACCGAGGAGCGCCGCAAAGAGCTGACCAAGGTGGTGCGCAGCGAGGGCGAAAGCGCCAAAGTGGCGATCCGCAATCTGCGCCGCGACGCTAACGACGCGGTCAAAAAGCTCGAAAAAGATAAAACCGTTTCCGAAGACGAGCAAAAGCGCTCCGAGGCCGATATCCAGAAATTGACCGACCGCTTTATTGCCGACGTCGACAAACTGGTGGCGGCCAAAGAACAAGAGATCATGGCCGTTTAGGCCCTGCCCATGCTAAAGCAGCGGATCATCACGGCGGTGCTTATGCTGGCGGTGTTGATTCCATCGGTATGGGCCCAGGATTCGCGCGCTTTCGTCGTCATCACCGCCGCAATGATTGGTGCCGGTGCCTGGGAATGGTCCCGGCTTTGTGGATGGGGTGGCGCTCGCGCATGGTTGGCCGGCGCCCTGACTGCGCTGGCCTGCGCGCTGTGCTGGTGGGGCGGCCTGGCCCAGGCCAATTTATTCGGTTTGTGGGCGCTGGTGGGCGCGGCGTGGGTGCTCGTGGCGGCGCGCTATCTGGCCATGGGCGTGGACTCATGGGCTGCAGTTGCCCCGGCGCTGCGCTTGGCCGTTGGCTTAGTAGCCTTGGTCAGCGCCTGGCTGGCGCTGGTACAGGCGCGGCTTTTGGGTATTAACTTCTTGTTTTCTGTGCTGGTTTTGGTCTGGGGCGCGGATGTCGCGGCTTATTTTTGTGGCCGTTTTTTGGGCGGACGCTGGATCGAGCGCAAGCTTGCGGTGCGCATCAGCCCGGGGAAAACCTGGGAGGGTGCCTTAGGCGGTCTGCTCGCCGTGCTGCTGATTGCCTTTGTCTGGAAAGCCCAAGAAGCGGGCGCCGATTGGGGTGCGCCCAGCCTGTACACACGCCTTTTTAGCGCAGGGACCTTGTTTGCGGTGGTGGCAGTGGTGTTTCTCACAACCATGAGCGTGGCCGGCGACTTGCTTGAGTCGCTGTTCAAGCGCGCCGCCGGCGTCAAAGACAGCAGCGCGCTGCTTCCGGGGCATGGCGGCGTGCTCGACCGGGTAGACGCTTTGCTGCCGGTTCTTCCCCTGGCCCTGCTGGTGTGTACTGCGTAAACGGATAGGCCTATGCAACAAAAGAAGCAAGTTGTCACGGTTCTGGGCTCTACCGGCTCCATTGGCGTCAATACGCTGGACGTCATCGCACGCCAAAGCGCCGATTACGAGGTCTTTGCACTGACCGCCAATACCCAGGTGGACTTGCTAGCCGCCCAATGCCGCCAATGGAGGCCGCAATTTGCCGTCATGGTCAGCCAAGTCCATGGCCAACGCTTGCAGCAGCAACTTCGCGAAGATGGCTTGTCCACCCAGGTGTTGTGGGGCAGCGCAGCGCTGGACACCGTGGCCGCCGACCCGCAGGTGACTACGGTGATGGCCGCCATCGTGGGCGCCGCTGGTCTGTCTTCGTGCATTGCCGCTGCCTTGGCGGGCAAGCGTTTGCTGCTGGCCAATAAAGAGGCTCTGGTTGTGGGCGGTGACTTTTTCATGGAAGCGGTGCGCCGTGGCGGGGCCACATTGCTGCCCATCGACAGCGAGCATTCGGCGATTTTCCAGTCCCTGCCCGAAGACGCGCGCACCTGGCCGCAGGTGGTGGACAAAATCATCCTGACGGCCTCGGGCGGCCCCTTTCGCCAGCGCGATCCGGCGACATTGCGCTTGGTCAGACCCCAAGAGGCCTGCGCGCACCCTAATTGGTCTATGGGGCGCAAAATTTCAGTCGATTCGGCCACCATGATGAACAAGGCGCTGGAGGTCATCGAGGCCAAGCACCTGTTTGCCATGGCGCCTGAGGCTATTGAGGTGCTGATCCACCCGCAGTCGGTCATCCATTCCATGGTGCAGTTTGTTGACCATTCGGTGGTGGCGCAGTTGGGCACGCCCGATATGCGCGGCCCGATTGCCTACGGGCTGGCCTGGCCCCGGCGCCATGTCTCGGGCGCCAGCGCCATCGACTTTGCCACGCTGTCAGCTCTGACTTTTGAGCCCTTGTCCACGCCCGGCCATTCTGAGCGCTTTGCAGGATTGCAGCTGGCCTGGCAGGTGTTGCGCGCGCCTTCGGGGACCTCGGCTGTGCTCAACGCGGCCAATGAGGTGGCCGTAGCGGCCTTTCTAGACGAAAAAATACGCTTTGACCAAATCCATGCCGTCAATTTAGAGGCCTTGGCGCGCTACCTGCCGCCCAAGCCCTCCAACTTGGAGGACTTGCTGGCCATCGACCAGCAGGCCCGCGCCTTGGCGCAGGCCTATGCCGACAGCCTGCAGCCATGAGCACCTTACATGAGCCCGTTATGATGGCGCCCGGTGCATTTCGCTACAAGGCCCCGCTAAGGGTCGCTTGATTGCGCCTTGCCCACACACTTATTACTATGCCCCAAGCTTTCATGCAGATTATTCGCCTCCTTGCCGCGCTGACACTGGCTTTGTTCGCCCATGCGGCCTTCGCGCTGACCCCGTTTGTTATTGAGGATATCCGGGTGGAGGGTTTGCAGCGGGTGGAGGCCGGAACCGTTTTTGCTTCCTTGCCGGTGCGGGTGGGCGACAGCTATTCGGACGACAAGGCGTCGAGTTCCATCCGATCTTTGTTTGCGCTGGGCCTATTTAGCGACGTGCGTATCGACGTCAAAGGAAAAATCCTGATGGTTGTGGTCGCCGAGCGCCCGACTGTGGCCTCTGTCGCTTTCACCGGCACCAAGGAATTTGACAAAGACGTGCTCATCAAAGCGCTCAAAGACATCGGCTTGGCCGAGGGCCGGCCCTTTGACAAGGCCATGGCGGACAAAGCCGAGCAAGAACTCAAACGCCAGTACATCAACCGCAGCATGTATGCTGCTGAAGTGGTCACCACCGTTACGCCCATCGAACGCAACCGGGTGGATTTGAGTTTCGCCGTCAGTGAGGGGGATACGGCCAAGATCAAAGACATCAAAATCATCGGCAATAAAGCGTTCCCAGAGGACACTTTGCTGAGCTTGTTCGATTCAGACAGTGGCGGCTGGCTCAGTTGGTACACCAAATCGGACCGCTATGTGCGCACCAAGCTCAATGCCGACGTGGAGACACTGCGCGCTTACTACACAGCGCGCGGCTACCTGGAGTTCTCGGTGGACTCGACGCAGGTGGTGATTTCACCCAATAAACAAGACATCAGCGTCACCATCAACGTAACCGAAGGTGAGCGCTTCGTCGTCTCCAAAGTCAAGATGCAGGGCAATTTCCTGGCCAAGGACGCGGAGTTTGAGGCCTTGGTGTCCATTCGCGTGGGCGAGCCCTACAACGGCGCCGAAGTGGCCCAGACCACCAAATCCTTTACCGACTACTACGCCAATTTCGGCTATGCCTTTGCCGTGGCTGAGACGCAAACCTCGATTGACCGCAGCACCAACCAGGTGGAAATTACCATCAAGGCAGACCCCGCGCGCCGGATTTATGTACGCCGCATCAACATTACCGGCAACGACACGACGCGTGACGAGGTGATTCGCCGCGAGTTTCGCCAGCTCGAGTCAGCTTGGTACGACGGCTTCAACATCAAAATGTCGCGCAACCGGGTGGACCGCTTGGGCTATTTCAAAGAGGTCACCGTCGACACCCAGGACATCCCCGGTTCCCCCGACCAGGTCGATTTGATCGTCAATGTCTCTGAAAAGCCCACCGGCAGCATCAGTTTGGGCGCTGGTTACTCCAGCGCCGACGGCCTGGGCCTCAATTTTGGCTTCAAGCAAGACAACGCCTTTGGCTCGGGTAATTCGGTGGGCATCGAAGTCAACACGAGCAAACTGAACCGGACCTTGGTGCTCAGTACCACCGATCCTTACTTCACCACAGACGGCGTATCGCGCAGTATTGACGTGTACCAGCGTACTACGCGCCCCTATGCGGACATCAATAGTTATTCTTTGAGCAATCTTGGCGCCAGTGTGCGCTTTGGCGTGCCTTTCTCCGAAACCGATACCGTGTTTTTCGGCATTGGCTATGACCAGACCACCATCGAGCCGGGCACCTTGCTGCCTACGGCTTACAGTGATTTTGCAGACCTCTTTGGCTACACGGCCACAGCCGTGCCGCTCACCGTCGGCTGGGGCCGGGACAGCCGCGATAGCGGATTGGTACCTAGCTCGGGCCGACTCATCCGTGCCAATGCCGAGTGGAGCGTGGCTGGTGAGTTAACCTATTTGCGCGGTACCTTGACCGCCCAGCAGTACTACCCCGTCACCAAGAAAATCACCTTGGCGCTTAACGGCGAAATCTCCTTAGCCACCCCAACCAACGGCCAGGCCTACCCCTTGTTTAAAAACTACACATCCGGCGGTCTGGGCTCGGTGCGCGGCTTTGAGCCGGGCAGCCTGACCACCGCCGAGCAGCGGGCCCAGGGTGCGGTGGCGATCGGCGGAACCAAAAAGATCACTATGAACGCTGAGCTGCTCTCGCCCTTGCCCGGTGGCGGCAGCGACAAGACGCTGCGGGTTTACGCTTTTGTGGACGCCGGCGGCATTTACGGCACCAATGAATCAATCCAACTGGGCGACCTGCGTAGCTCGGTGGGTGTGGGTATCAGCTGGATCTCGCCGGTCGGCCCGCTGCGTTTGGCCGTGGCTAAGCCGCTCACCAAGTTCGATAGCGATAAAATACAGTCACTTCAATTCCAAATTGGAACCTCTTTCTAATGAAAATCCACTCCTTCCTCCTTGGCTGCACGCTGGCCCTCGCCGCCGTGGCCACCCCTGCTTTCGCCCAAGAGTCCAAAATCGGTTACGTGAACACGCAGCGGATTACGACCGAGTCCACAATTGCCAAGTCGGCCCAGGCCAAGCTGGAGCAAGAATTTTCCAAGCGCGGCAAAGAGCTGGCCGATTTGCAGACAGCCCTGAAAAACTTCAGCGACAAGTTTGAGCGCGACGCGCCTACCCTGACCGAGTCGCAGCGCAATTCCCGCCAAAAAGAGGGCGCCGAGCTCAGCCGCGACCTGCAGCGCAAACAGCGCGAGTACCAGGAAGACCTGAACGGGCGCCGTAATGAAGAGCTGCAACAAGTGCTCGACAAAGCCAACAAAGCCGTGCGCAAAGTCGCCGAAGATGAAAAATACGACATCGTGATCCAAGAAGTGGTGTACAGCAACGCCCGCCATGACATCACGGACAAAGTCCTGAAGATCCTCAACGCGGGCGCCAAATAAGGTGCAGCCCTGTCAGCGGCGTGGCTGAAATCCGGCTTGCTGAAATAGTGGCCGCCCTGGGCGGTACGCTGCATGGTGAGGGTAGCCTCGTGATTCGCGCTTTGGCGCCCCTAGAGGACGCGGGGCCACACGACATCAGCTTTCTGAGCAACCCCAAATACCAGCAGCAACTGGCCAACAGCCAGGCAGGCTGCGTGATCGTGGCCCCAGCCCTGCAGGCTCAAGCGATGGAGCGCGGCCACTGCATTGTTGCCGACAACCCCTATTTGTACTTTGCCAAGCTCACCCAGCTATGGCGCGCCCGCACCAGCGGCTCGGCGGCCGTGCGCGGCCCGGGTGACTGGGTGCATCCCAGCGCGGTGGTGCATCCCGACGCCTTGGTGCACCCGAGTGCGCGCATTGGCGCTTTGTGCGTGATCGAACGCGGCGCGCGCATCGGCGCCTTGACCGAATTGCGCTCGCGGGTGACGGTGGGCGAGGACTGCGTGGTCGGGCAACGCTGCCTGATTCACCCGGGCGTAGTCATCGGCGCCGACGGTTTTGGTTTTGCCCCCGACGGCCCGCGCTGGGAAAAAATTGAGCAACTCGGCGCTGTACAGATCGGCAATGACGTCGAAATCGGCGCCAACACTTGCATTGACCGCGGCGCGCTGCGCGATACCGTGATCGAAGACGGCGTCAAACTCGATAACCTGATTCAGGTCGGGCACAACGTGCATATCGGCCGCAACACGGCTATTGCCGGCTGCGTCGGTATTGCTGGCAGCGCCCGCATTGGTGCGCAATGCACGATTGGCGGGGGCGCCATCGTGCTCGGCCATCTCGAAATTGCCGACCATGTTCAAATTTCCGCCGGCACTCTGGTCAGCAAATCGATACGCTCGCCGGGTCACTACACCGGCATATTTCCCCTGGACGAAAACAGCGCTTGGGAGCGCAATGCCGCATCGCTCAAGCAGTTGCACAAACTGCGCGAGCGTATTCGGGTACTTGAAAGTGAACACAAAAAATGATGGACATCCACCAAATTCTCAAACAATTGCCGCACCGCTATCCCTTCTTGTTGGTGGACCGGGTACTGGACATTGACAAGGGTAGAACCATCAGGGCACTTAAAAACGTGACGATGAACGAGCCGTTTTTCGAGGGCCATTTCCCGCACCGCCCGGTGATGCCCGGTGTTTTGATGCTCGAAGCGCTGGCGCAGGCAGCGGCTTTACTCGCCTTTGACGCGCTGGACACCTCGCCCAGCGACGACTCGGTGTACTACTTTGCCGGTATCGACGGGGCCCGTTTTAAGCGCCCGGTGGAGCCTGGCGACCAGCTGATCTTGGAAGTGGAGTTGCTGCGCATGAAAGCCGGCATCTTTAAGTTTAAGACCCGTGGCAGCGTGGACGGCGAAACCGCTGTCGAAGCTGAACTGACTTGTGCCATGCGCGCCATCCCGACCAAGGCCTGAGGATGCCCACGATTCACCCCACCGCTGTGGTTGATCCGGACGCCCAGTTGGACGCTGGCGTGCACATTGGCCCCTACACCGTGATCGGCCCGCATGTGCAAATTGGTGCGGGAACGACGGTAGGCGCCCACTGCGTCATCGAAGGGCATACCCGTATTGGGCGGGACAACCGGATTTTCCAGTTCAACTCGCTCGGTGCCATCCCGCAGGATAAAAAATACGCGGGCGAGCCCTGCGAGCTGGTCATCGGCGACCGCAACACGATCCGCGAGTTTTGCACCTTCAATATCGGCTCGCCAGGCGATACCGGCGTCACCCAGGTAGGTCATGACAACTGGATCATGGCCTATGTCCATTTAGCGCACGACTGCGCCGTGGGCAACCACACGATTTTTGCCAACAATTCGCAGTTGGCCGGCCACGTGAGTGTGGGCGATTGGGTCATCTTGGGCGGCTTTACCGTCGTCCACCAGTTTGTGCGGCTGGGCGCCCACAGCATGACGGCCATGTGCTCTTTGCTGTTTGCCGACCTGCCGCCTTTTGTGATGTGCCAGGGGCAACCGGCCGGCGCACGCTCCATGAACTACGAGGGTCTGCGCCGGCGTGGCTTCTCGGCCGAACGCATCGCCGGCGTCAAGGCCATGCACAAAGCCCTGTACCGCCAAGACCTGACTTTGGAGGCCGCCCAGGCAAAAATCGCCCTCCTCGCGCAGGACGAGGCGCAATGCGCCCCGGACGTGGCGATGATGTGCGACTTCCTTGCCCAGACCAGCCCCCAGCGCGGCATCGTGCGCTAAATGGGACGCGGCAGGTGACTGCAAGCCCCGCCTTGAATCTGGCCATGGTGGCCGGCGAAGCCTCGGGCGACGTGCTCGCTGGGCTGTTGCTGCAATCGCTGCGCGTGCGCTGGCCGGGTCTGCAGGCGGCCGGCATCGGTGGCCCGCAAATGGGAGCCCAAGGGTTTGAGGCCTGGTGGCCGCACCACAAGCTGGCCGTGCACGGCTTTGGCTGGGACGTGCTGCTTCGCTACCGCGAAATCGTCGGCATCCGCAATGCCCTGGATCGTCGCCTGGCCGCGCACCCGCCCGGGCTGTTTGTAGGCGTGGACGCGCCGGATTTCAACCTGGCGCTGGAGGCGCGCTTGCGGGCGCGCGGCGTCAAAACCGTGCACTTTGTGTGCCCCTCGGTCTGGGCCTGGCGCGCCGAGCGTTTGCGCACCTTGCAGCGCAGCGTGGACCATGTGCTGTGCCTGTTTCCCTTTGAGCCGGCGCTGTTGGCGCAGCACGGCATCGCCGCCACCTATGTTGGCCACCCGCTGGCACAAGTCATTCCTCTGGCGCCGGACCGCCTGGCCGCACGCGCCCACCTGGGTTTGGCACCGGACGCGCAGGTTCTGGCTTTGCTGCCGGGTAGCCGTCTATCAGAAATCAAAAATTTGGCTGGTGTATTTTTCCGGGCCGCCGCCCGCATCGCCGCGCAGCGAGCGCAAGTCCAATTTGTGCTGCCAGCAGCGCCGGGCATGCAAGAACTGATCACCCAAGCCGCCCACGAGGCGGGTATGGCCGGGCGGGTGCAAATCGTCGCGGGCCAATCGCACCAGGTGCTGGCCGCCTGCGACGCCACCTTGATCGCCAGCGGTACGGCCACCTTGGAGGCCGCGTTATTCAAACGCCCCATGGTGATTGCCTACCGCATGGGCACTATTGCCTGGCAGCTGATGAACCGCAAGCGTTTGCAGGCCTGGGTCGGTTTGCCCAATATCTTGTGCCAAGACTTTGTGGTGCCGGAGTTTTTGCAAGGCGCCGCCACCCCCGATGCGCTGGCCGGCGCTTGTCTGCGATGGCTGGACGCCAAAACGCAAAACCCAGTCGCCCTGCAGCGCTTGGAGCAGCGTTTTTCGCAGTTGCACCAAGTGTTGCGCCAAGACACCGGCGCTTTGGCCGCGCAGGCCATAGAAAATACGCTCTATGCCTAAAGTGAAAGCGCCTATCCAAACAGCTCTGCCCTGGGACGTCAGCGGTCTGGTCGCTGGCGTGGACGAGGCCGGGCGCGGCCCGCTTGCCGGACCCGTCGTGGCTGCGGCCGTCATCCTGGACGAGCGCAACCCGATTGCCTATTTGGCCGACTCCAAGGTGCTCAGCCCCAAACGGCGCGACTACCTGTTTGATGAAATTCGGGCTAAAGCCCTGTGTTTTTCGATAGCCGAAGCCAGCGCCGAGGAAATTGACAGCCTGAACATCCTGCAAGCGACGATGTTGGCCATGCGCCGCGCCGTCCAAGGCCTGCGCTTGCCGCCCAAGCTGGTGCTGGTCGATGGCAACCGCATTCCGCTGCTGGACGTGCGTGCCGAAGCGATCGATAAAGGTGACAGCAAGGTGCCAGCCATTTCGGCGGCCTCGATTTTGGCCAAGGTGACGCGCGACCGCTGGTGCGCGCAATACCACCAGGAATTTCCGCAATACGGTTTTGAGGCGCACAAAGGCTATCCGACGCTGGTGCACTTGCAGGCCTTGCGCAAGCACGGGCCGTGTCCGCAGCACCGCAAAAGTTTTGGGCCGGTGGCCGAGTGGGTGCTGTGAGCGCGGTGCAATTCATCCAATCGCGCGACAACCCGCAACTGCGCATGCTGCGCAAACTGGCCAGCGACAACACGGCCTACCGCAAGGCGGGGCGTTTTTGGATTGAGGGCGAACATTTGTGCAGCGCCGCATTGCTGCGCGGCGCCATGCCCGCCATGGCTTTTTTCAGCGAAAGCGCCTGGGCCCGCGCCGCGATGCCAGACGTGGCTCCAACCGTATATGTGCTGCCCGACGCCTTGTTTCGCAGCCTAAGCACCCTGGAGTCGCCGGCCGACATGGGGTTTGTCATGGATATGCCGGTACCAGCCCCCATAGACCCCCACGCTGCCACCTTGGTTTTGGACCGGGTGCAAGACGCCGGCAACGTGGGCTCCATGCTGCGCAGTGCCTCGGCGTTTGGCTTTGGCCAAGTGATCGCACTGCGCGAGACGGCGGCTTTGTGGTCGCCCAAGGTGCTGCGCGCCGGCATGGGCGCGCACTTTGCGCTCTCCCTGCATGAGGGCGCTGACCTGGACAGCCTGCAGGCCCTGGTGGTGCCGCTGTTGGTGACCAGTTCGCACGCTGGAAACTTCATCCAAGACTGCCGCTTGCCCTTCCCCTGCGCCTGGGCCATGGGCCACGAAGGGCAGGGCGTGCAACCCGCCCTGATGGCACTTGCTGCCCATCAGGTGCGCATCGGCCAACCTGGCGGCGAGGAGTCGCTCAACGTGGCCGCAGCAGCGGCCATTTGCCTGCACGCCAGCGCCTTGGAGGGGGCGGCGCGCTAGGGGGCTGGGTTACAATGCGGGGCTTTCCAGAATCCAGCTCTCCCAAGCGCATTTAAAGCTCCCATCCCTACCAACAACAGCCGCCAGGAAGCATTTCTGAGCGCTTGGGCGTACCCGTAAACCACTCGGAGAACCCCGTGCTTTTGTCTCTCAAGGGAACCCACCCACAGGCCATTTTGGCGCTCGCTGACGGTTCGGTCTTCACCGGAATTTCTATTGGCGCTAGCGGCAGCACTGTTGGCGAGGTCGTTTTCAACACCTCCATGACGGGTTACCAGGAAATCCTGACCGACCCCAGCTATTGCCAACAAATCGTTACCCTCACCTACCCGCATATCGGCAGCTACGGCACCAACCCTGAAGACGTGGAATCCGGCGCGGTCCATGCTGCCGGCCTGGTGATCAAAGACCTGCCGCTGCTGGCATCCAATTTTCGCAGCACCCAAGACCTGGGTGGTTATTTGCAAGCCCACGGCAAGGTCGCTATTGCCAATATCGACACCCGCCAGCTAACCCGCCATTTGCGCGAACATGGCGCGCAAAACGGCTGTGTTTTGGCCTTGGCACCCGGCCAAGTGCTTGACGCGGCCACCCGTGCCCAGGCCATCGCCGCCGCACAGGGCGCGCCCTCGATGGCGGGTTTGGATTTGGCCAAAGTGGTCTCGGCCAAGGCCTCGTATGCATGGACGCAATCCGAGTGGAAGCTGGGCAGCGGTTATGACCAGTCTGACTCCGGACGGTTCCATGTCGTAGCCTACGACTTTGGCGTGAAGAAAAACATTTTGCGCATGCTGGTCGAGCGCGGATGCCGTCTGACCGTGGTGCCAGCCCAAACCTCGGCGCAAGAAGTGCTGACCCTGCAGGCCGACGGCATTTTCCTGAGCAACGGCCCTGGCGATCCGCAGCCCTGCGATTACGCCATTTCGGCTGCCGGCACGCTCATTGAGTCGGGCATCCCCACCTTCGGTATCTGCCTGGGGCACCAAATCATGGCGCTGGCGTCGGGCGCGCGCACTTTTAAGATGAAGTTTGGCCACCACGGCGCCAACCACCCGGTCAAGGACCTGGACAGCGGGCGCGTCAGCATCACCAGCCAAAACCATGGTTTTGCCGTGGACCCCGAGTCCTTGCCCAGCCATTTGCGTGCCACCCATGTCAGCTTGTTTGATAACACCGTCCAGGGCCTGGAGCGCACGGACAAACCTGCTTTTTGCTTCCAAGGGCACCCAGAGGCTTCGCCCGGCCCGCACGATATTGGCTATCTGTTTGACCGCTTCATCCGGGAGATGGAGGCGCGCGCCTGATCTTTGGCGGCCTGTGCGTGTGGACTGAGAAATTGAGAGAAGTTAGAAAAAATGCCAAAACGTAAAGATATTCACAGCGTCCTGATCATCGGGGCCGGGCCCATCATCATTGGGCAGGCGTGCGAGTTTGACTATTCGGGCGTGCAGGCCTGCAAGGCTTTGCGCGAGGAGGGCTACAAAGTCATCCTGATCAACAGCAACCCCGCCACCATCATGACCGACCCGGACACGGCCGATGTCACCTACATCGAGCCCATCACCTGGCAGACGGTGGAAAAAATCATTGCCAAAGAGCGTCCCGATGCGATCTTGCCGACGATGGGCGGGCAAACCGCGCTCAATTGCGCGCTCGATTTATGGCACCAAGGCGTGCTCGACAAATACCAAGTGGAGTTGATCGGCGCCACGCCCGAGGCGATTGACAAGGCCGAAGACCGCCTCAAGTTCAAGGACGCGATGACCAAAATTGGTCTGGGTTCAGCGCGCTCGGGTATTGCCCACAGCATGGAAGAGGCCTGGGCGGTGCAAAAAACCCTGGGTTTCCCCACTGTCATCCGTCCCAGCTTTACTTTGGGCGGAACTGGTGGCGGCATCGCCTACAACGCCGAAGAGTTCGAGACGATTTGCAAGCGCGGCCTGGAGGCCTCGCCCACCAAGGAGCTGCTGATTGAAGAGTCGCTGCTGGGCTGGAAAGAGTACGAGATGGAGGTGGTGCGCGACAAGGCCGACAACTGCATCATCGTCTGTTCCATCGAAAACCTGGACCCCATGGGCGTGCATACCGGCGACTCCATTACCGTGGCGCCGGCGCAAACTTTGTCGGACAAGGAATACCAGATTTTGCGTAATGCATCGCTGGCCGTGTTGCGCGAGATTGGCGTGGACACCGGCGGCTCGAACGTGCAGTTTGCGATCAACCCCCTGGACGGGCGCATGGTGGTTATTGAGATGAACCCGCGCGTCTCGCGTTCCTCGGCGCTGGCGTCCAAGGCCACGGGCTTTCCGATTGCCAAAGTGGCGGCCAAGTTGGCGGTGGGCTACACCCTGGATGAGTTGCGCAATGACATTACCGGCGGCGCGACACCTGCCAGTTTTGAGCCCAGCATTGATTACGTGGTCACCAAAATTCCGCGTTTTGCCTTCGAAAAATTCCCCGCTGCCGACAGCCGCCTGACGACGCAAATGAAGTCGGTGGGCGAAGTCATGGCCATGGGCCGCACCTTCCAGGAGTCCTTCCAAAAAGCCCTGCGTGGCCTGGAAGTGGGCGTCGATGGCATGAACGAGAAAACCCAGGACCGCGAAGTCCTGGAAAAAGAGCTGGGCGCGCCCGGCCCCGAGCGCATTTGGTACGTGGGCGACGCCTTCGCCATGGGCATGAGCGTGGACGAGGTGTTCGAGCTGACCCGTATCGATCGCTGGTTTTTGGTGCAAATTGAGCAGATCGTGCGCCTGGAGTTGGAGCTGGAAAACCTGCCTGCCAACGCCGAGGGTTCGGTCTTGGACACCTTGGACGCGCCGACCTTGCGCGCCCTAAAGCAAAAAGGCTTTTCCGACCGGCGCCTGGCGCGCCAGCTCAAAACCACCGACGCGGCAGTGCGCAAGCGGCGTATCGCTTTGGGCGTGCGCCCGGTGTACAAGCGCGTGGACACCTGCGCAGCTGAGTTCAGCACCAACACTGCGTATATGTATTCGACCTACGAGGCCGAAGGCGCGCAGTGCGAGGCCGAGCCCACAGCGCGCAAGAAAATCATGGTGCTGGGCGGCGGGCCTAACCGCATCGGGCAGGGTATTGAGTTTGACTACTGCTGTGTGCACGCGGCGCTGGCCATGCGCGAGGATGGTTACGAGACCATCATGGTTAACTGCAACCCCGAGACCGTCTCCACCGACTACGACACCAGCGACCGCCTCTACTTTGAGCCCCTGACGCTGGAGGACGTGCTGGAAATCGTCGACAAAGAAAAGCCCCTGGGCGTGATCGTGCAGTACGGCGGTCAGACACCGCTCAAGCTGGCGCTAGGCCTGGAGGCGCACGGCGTGCCCATCATTGGCACCAGTCCGGACATGATTGATGCGGCCGAAGACCGCGAGCGCTTTCAAAAGCTGCTGCACGCGCTGGATTTGCGCCAACCGCCTAACGCCACCGCCCGCACCGAGGCCGAAGCCCTGGAAAAAGCCGCCGCGCTGGGCTACCCGCTGGTGGTGCGCCCCAGCTATGTGCTGGGCGGGCGCGCCATGGAGATCGTGCACGAGCAGCGCGACCTGGAGCGCTATATGCGCGAGGCGGTCAAGGTCAGCCACGACTCGCCGGTGCTGCTGGACCGCTTTTTGAATGATGCCATCGAATGCGATGTGGACTGCGTGCGCGATGCCAGCGGCGCCACCCTGATCGGTGGCGTGATGGAGCACATCGAGCAAGCCGGCGTGCACAGCGGCGACTCGGCCTGCTCGCTGCCGCCCTACAGCTTGTCAGCGGCCACCGTGGCCGAAATCAAACGCCAAACCACGGCCATGGCCGCTGCTTTGGAGGTGGTGGGCTTGATGAATGTGCAGTTCGCGATCCAAAATGTGGATGGCAAAGACGTCATTTATGTGCTGGAAGTGAACCCCCGCGCCTCGCGCACCGTGCCCTTTGTGAGCAAAGCCACGGGCATTCAGCTGGCCAAAGTGGCTGCGCGCTGCATGGTGGGCCAGACGCTGGCGCAGCAAGGCGTGACTTCCGAAGTCTCGCCGCCGTATTTCAGCGTTAAGGAGGCGGTCTTCCCCTTCGTGAAGTTCCCCGGCGTCGACACGATTTTGGGCCCAGAGATGAAGTCCACCGGCGAGGTCATGGGCGTGGGCAAGACTTTTGGCGAGGCCTTTGTCAAATCCCAGATCGGGGCGGGCACCCGCTTGCCGCGCAGTGGACGTGCGTTTATCTCGGTCAAGCAAACCGACAAGGCGCGGGCGGTAGAGGTGGCGCGCCATTTGGCAGCCATGGGCTTTGAGCTGCTGGCCACCAAGGGCACAGCCGCTGCGATTGCCGCCGCCGGCCTGAGCTGCCGCGCCGTCAATAAGGTCACCGAAGGCCGCCCGCACATTGTGGACATGATTAAAAACGAGGAAGTGGCCTTGGTCATCAACACGGTTGAGGAGCGGCGCAACGCCATTGCCGACTCGCGGCACATCCGCACTTCGGCACTTTTGGCGCGGGTGACCACTTTTACCACCATGGCCGGGGCCGAGGCGGCCGTCGAAGGCATGAAATACCTGGACGATTTGGGCGTGATCTCGGTGCAGGAAATGCACGCGCAACTGTTGGCATAATCCGCCACGTACCCGGACGGACAGAAGCGCGCGTAGGCGCACTTCTGTCCTTCTTCATTTTGTAGTTCCGTTGGACAGGTTTTCAGATGACCACTATTCCTATTACCAAACGCGGCGCCGAAATACTCAAGGCAGAGCTGCATCGCCTCAAAACGGTGGATCGGCCGTCGGTTATTGGCGCAATTTCAGAAGCTCGGGCCCAGGGCGACCTGAGCGAAAACGCGGAATATGACGCGGCTAAAGACCGCCAAGGCTTTATCGAAGGCCGTATTCAGGAGGTCGAAGGCAAGCTCTCGGTAGCCCAGGTGATTGATCCAGCTGCTCTGGACGCGGGCGGACGCGTGGTTTTTGGTACCACCGTGGATCTGGAGGAAGAGGAAAGCGGCGAGCGTGTGACCTACCAAATCGTCGGCGAAGACGAGGCCGACCTCAAGCTGGGCTTGATCAACATCAGTTCGCCCATTGCCCGCGCCTTGATTGGCAAGGAAGAGGGCGAAACCGCCATCGTGATGGCCCCCGGAGGCGAGAAGGCCTACGAAATCGTGGCCGTGCGCTACGTCTGACTGCGCTTTTTTAGGCTGATTTTGGGCTTGGGCTTGGCCCGTTTGACATTGCCCCCGGGCGTTAAGCGCTGGTTGCCCAGCACGCGCAGGGTTTTCACCTCGGGCCGCTGGCCGGCGCGCTTGCTGTATTTCAGCACTTTCACATCGCGCGGTCCTGCTTTGCGGTCTTCGTCCGGCACTTTGTCTTTTTCGGGGATCGGGCGCCATAGCACCAGCAGTTTGCCAATGTGCTGAATGGGCGCGGCTCCCAGTTCATCGGCCAAAGTCTGGAACATGGCCTCGCGCGCGGTGCGGTCATCCGAAAAAATCCTGACCTTGATCAGGCCGTGGGCGTTGAGCGCCGCGTCCACCTCTTTTTGGACATTGGCGGTCAGGCCATCGCCGCCGACGAGGACAACAGGATCAAGATGGTGGGCGAGGGCACGCTGCGCTTTGCGCTGCGCGGGGGTAAGTTCAATGAGGGCCATGCCGCTATTATCGGCGCAATGAAAAAGCAGCCCGCCGCCTTCGCCACTGCAAACGCTTCTGCGCCGGCCAAGATCAGCGCCCGCGGCGGCAAGGTCAACAAGGCCTGGTTGCACGATCACATCAACGACCCCTACGTCAAACTGGCCACGCGCGAGGGCTACCGCGCCCGCGCAGCGTACAAGCTCAAGGAAATCGACGAGGCTTTTGGATTGGTGCGCCCCGGCCAAATGATTGTCGACCTGGGCTGCGCGCCGGGGGCCTGGAGCCAGTACCTGCGCCGCCGCCTGGCGCCTAGTGGCGCGGCCGCCGGTGCGCTGCAAGGCAAGATCATCGGCTTGGACTTGCTGCCTATGGAGGCCATCGAAGGCGTGGACTTCATCATGGGGGACTTTCGGGAGCAAGAAACCCTCACTGCCCTGGAGCAGTCGCTAGGCGGCCTGCAGGCCGACTTGGTGGTTTCGGACATGGCGCCCAATTTGTCTGGCATATCCTCCGCAGATGCGGCGCGGGTGGAGCATTTGGTGGAACTGGCCATCGAATTTGCCCAAAACCATATGAAAAAGCAGGGCGCCCTCGTGGCCAAAGTCTTCCATGGCGGCAGTTATGACGCGGTGGTTGCGCACTTCAAAAACGCCTTTCACACGGTCAAACCGCACAAGCCTAAGGCCTCGCGGGACCGCTCTTCGGAGACATTTTTGGTCGGTATTGGCTTGCGTTAGGTGGCGCCCGGGCGTGCGCTCCGGGGGGCAATCCCATGCGGGAAATATGTCATCTGGCCTGAATATTGCCTTATACGCCCCTTGAAAAGCCTAAAATGATCGTCACCTGAGCGCATCATCCCCTTTGCGCCCTACCTGGAGTTTCGCTTGAACAATCAGTGGTTTTCCAAAGTCGCGGTCTGGCTTGTTATCGGCCTGGTCCTATTTACTGTCTTTAAGCAATTTGATTCGCACACTGGCAGTGGTGCGGTCACCTTGGGCTATTCGGATTTCCTTGAGGAAGTTCGCAACAAGCATATCAAGAGCGCCGTCATTCAAGAAGGCCAGGGCGGTACGACCGAAATTGTGGCGCTGACTGCCGATGAGCGGCGGGTGAAAACCACCGCCACCTACCTGGACCGTGGCCTGGTGGGCGACTTGATTGCCAACGGCGTTAAATTTGACGTGAAACCTCGCGAAGAGGGCTCCTTGTTGATGACCTTGCTGGTGAGTTGGGGCCCGATGCTTTTGCTGATCGGGGTGTGGATTTATTTCATGCGCCAGATGCAGGGCGGTGGCAAAGGCGGCGCGTTTAGCTTTGGCAAGAGCAAGGCGCGCTTGCTGGACGAAAACACCAACACTGTTACTTTCGCCGATGTCGCCGGTTGCGACGAGGCGAAGGAAGAGGTCAAAGAAGTTGTCGACTTTTTGAAAGACCCGAGCAAATTTCAAAAACTAGGTGGACGCATTCCCCGCGGCCTGCTGCTGGTCGGGCCACCTGGAACCGGTAAGACTTTGCTCGCCAAATCGATTGCCGGCGAAGCCAAGGTGCCTTTTTTCAGCATTTCGGGTTCGGATTTTGTGGAGATGTTTGTCGGTGTCGGCGCCTCGCGTGTGCGTGACATGTTCGACAACGCCAAGAAAAACGCGCCTTGCATTATTTTTATTGACGAAATTGACGCCGTCGGGCGCCAGCGCGGCGCCGGCCTAGGTGGTGGCAATGATGAACGTGAACAAACGCTCAACCAAATGCTGGTCGAGATGGACGGCTTTGAGACCAACGTGGGTGTGATCGTGGTCGCTGCGACCAACCGTCCGGATATTTTGGACGCCGCTTTGCTGCGCCCGGGCCGCTTTGACCGCCAGGTGTACGTGACCTTGCCCGATATCCGTGGGCGCGAGCAGATTTTGAACGTCCATATGCGCAAAGTGCCTTTGGGCCAAGATGTCAGCGCCAGCGTGATCGCGCGCGGTACGCCGGGCATGTCGGGCGCCGATTTGGCCAATTTGTGCAATGAAGCCGCTTTGATGGCCGCCCGGCGCAATGCGCGCCTGGTGGACATGGAAGACTTCGAGAAAGCCAAGGACAAAATTCTGATGGGCCCGGAGCGCAAAAGCATGGTCATGCCCGAGGAAGAGCGGCGCAACACCGCCTACCACGAGTCGGGCCACGCGCTGATTGGTAAGCTGCTGCCCAAGTGCGATCCGGTGCACAAAGTCACTATTATTCCGCGTGGCCGCGCATTGGGCGTGACCATGAGCCTGCCCGCGCAGGACCGCTATTCCTATGACAGCGAATACATGCTCAACCAAATTAGCATGCTGTTTGGCGGACGCATTGCCGAAGAAGTGTTCATGAAGCAAATGACCACCGGCGCCAGCAATGATTTTGAGCGCGCTACCTCCATCGCCCGCGACATGGTCACCCGCTACGGTATGACAGATGCTCTGGGCCCCATGGTGTATGCGGAAAACGAGGGCGAAGTATTCCTGGGTCGTTCGGTGACCAAGACCACCAATATGAGCGAGCAGACCATGCAAAAAGTGGACTCGGAGGTGCGCCGCATCATCGACCAGCAGTACAAACAGGCGCGCGACTTAATCGAAGAAAACCAGGACAAGATGCACACCATGGCCAAGGCCTTGCTCGAGTGGGAAACCATCGACAGTGACCAGCTGGACGACATCATGGCCGGCAAGGCCCCGCGCCCGCCCAAGGATTGGACACCGCCTGCCAAGAGCAGTGATTCGGGCGATGGCGGAAATGCCGCGCCCAGCGCAGCGCCCGACCCCAGCCCGACGGCGGCCTGATTTTCGCGTGTGAACGGGGCAATAGGCCCCGTTTGCATTTGAGCGCTAGCGTTTTTCCACGAGCATCGCCCATGTATTTTTGGCATACCAGCCGCTTCCGTATTGACCTGTCCAAGCCGCGTGTCATGGGCATCGTCAACATCACGCCCGATTCTTTTTCGGACGGCGGGCACTTTGCCTCTACCAGCAGTGCGTTGGCCCAAGGTGAGGCGCTGCTGCGCGAGGGTGCGGATATTTTGGACCTCGGGGCCGAGTCCACCCGCCCTGGTGCGTTAGCCTTGTCCGAGGACCAGGAGCTTGCCCGCCTCTTGCCCGTGCTGCGCGAAGCAGTGCGCTGGGGTGTGCCGATTTCAGTCGATACCTACAAGCCTGGTGTCATGCAGGCGGCTTTGGATGTCGGTGCGGACATCATCAATGACGTGTGGGCTTTGCGCTGGGCCGGACCCGACAGCGCGCGTACTGGCGTCGATGTGCTGGCCAACCACGGCAGCTGTGGCGTCTGCCTGATGCACATGCATGGGGACCCTGCGACCATGCAGGTCTCACCCATGCAGGGCGATGCGCTGGCGCCGGTGATGGCGTTTTTGCAATCGCGCATTGCAGCATTGCAGGCGCGTGCGGTGGGGCCCGAGCGCATGGTGATCGATCCGGGGATCGGCTTTGGCAAAACGGTGGAGCAAAACTTTAGCCTGCTGGCGCGCCAAAGTGCCTTGTTGGCCTTGGGCGTACCGGTCTTGGCCGGATGGTCGCGCAAGTCCTCCTTGGGCGCTGTGACGGGTGCTGGCCCGGCGGACCGCGTGGTCGCCAGCGCCACGGCTGCCGCCTTGGCTGTGCAACAGGGCGCCCGGGTGGTGCGCGTGCATGATGTTCATGCGACTGTGCAGGCCTTGCAGGTTTTAGCCGCGGTGCAGGTGGCTTAAGCCTGCGCGGCAAGTTGGCGCGGCATCTGAATTGTTGATAGTATTTTTGTGATAAGAAGCAAGACATGACACGACGCTATTTTGGAACGGACGGCATTCGCGGTACGGTGGGGCAAGAGCCCATCACCCCCGACTTTGTGCTGCGTTTGGCTAATGCGGTGGGCCGCGTGCTGAAACAATCGCAGTCACGTCCCACCGTGCTGATCGGCAAAGACACACGTATTTCTGGCTATATGCTGGAGAGCGCGCTCGAGAGCGGCCTCAACTCGGCGGGTGTCGACGTGGTGCTGCTAGGCCCCTTGCCCACGCCTGGCGTGGCCTACCTCACGCGAGCGCAGCGGGCGTCGCTAGGGGTGGTTATCAGCGCCAGCCACAACCCATTCGAGGACAACGGCATCAAGTTTTTCAGCGCCCAGGGCACCAAGTTGCCCGACGCCTGGGAGCTTTCCGTCGAGGAAGCTTTGGGTCATCGGCCGACCTGGGAGACTTCGGCCCATTTGGGCCGCGCACGCCGCCTGGACGATGCGGCCGGACGCTACATTGAGTTTTGCAAAAGCACCTTTGATTCGAACCTGAGCTTGCGAGGCCTCAAGATCGTGGTAGACGCAGCGCATGGCGCGGCCTACCAAATTGCGCCCAAGGTGTTTCACGAGTTGGGCGCCGAGGTCATCGCCATTGGTTGCGCGCCCGACGGCCTAAATATCAACCGGGATGTGGGGGCAACGCACCCGCAGGCGCTGGTCGATGCGGTGCGCGCCCATGGTGCGCACTATGGTGTAGCGCTCGATGGCGATGCTGACCGCCTGCAAATGGTCGATGGCCAAGGCCGTCTGTACAACGGCGACGAACTTTTGTACTTGATAGCCGATGAACGACTTTCTCGAGGCGCAGTGATCGAAGGCGTGGTCGGCACCTTGATGACCAATATGGCCGTGCAACTGGCTTTTGAGCAACGCGGCCTAGCGCTGGTGCGGGCCAAGGTGGGTGATCGCTATGTGCTGGAAGCCATGCAAGAGCGTGGCTGGATCTTGGGTGGCGAGGGGTCGGGTCACCTGCTGGCGCTGGACAAGCACACCACGGGAGATGGCCTGATTTCGGCTTTACAAGTCTTGCAGGCCTGTGTGCGTGCAGGCAAATCCATGGCTGAACTGCTCGACGGTGTGCAACTCTTCCCGCAAACCCTGATCAACGTGCCTTTAACTGTGGGTACCGATTGGCAGAGCAATACACGCATGCAGGCGGCCGTGCGCGACGCAGAAAAAGTGCTGGGCAAAGCCGGCAGGGTGCTGATTCGTGCCAGCGGCACCGAGCCCCTGGTCCGCGTCATGGTGGAGGCGCGTGAGGCGGCCCAGGCCCAAGCGCTTGCGCAAAGCATTGCCGATACCCTGCGATGAAGTCGGCTGCGAAACCGCCCTTCATTTGCCAGGCTGATTACGCCAGTGCCTTGCATGCGCGTGCATTGGTCGATTTGCTCGACAACTACGCCCGCGATCCCATGGGCGGAGGGCATCTTTTGTCAGATTTCGCTAAAGCGCACATCGTGCAGGCCTTGGCGGCGCGTTCGCAGGCTTTTAGTGTGTTGGCTTTTGCCGATGCAAGCCAAGTGGAGCCTGTCGGACTGGTCAATTGCTTTGAAGGCTTTTCGACTTTTGCCTGTAAGCCCTTGGTCAACGTTCATGACGTCGTGGTGATTGCGTCAGCACGCGGCCAAGGCATTGCTGCAGCCATGCTGGGTTTGGTGGAGTCTTTGGCCCGCGCGCGCGGTGCGTGCAAGCTGACCTTAGAGGTTCTCTCGGGCAATGCGCCTGCTATGGCGACCTACGCGTCCCTGGGGTTTGCCAATTACCAGCTTGACCCATCGGCAGGGCAAGCACAGTTTTTGCAAAAGTGGCTGGACTGAGAATTTCGCGTGCAAGCCCAAGTTTTTGAACCAAAAAAAGCGGCCACCTTCTGGGTGGCCGCAAAGCTTTAGGAATCTAAGTACGCGGGCAGGCTATCAGAAGTTATAGCGGATGCCCAAGGTCAAGGCCGATGGATCATTGCCAGCGACACCCACGGCGGGGAAGTTATCCGCATTCACGAAAGTACCCTTGGCCTTTGCGCTGTTCTGGATTTGGCTATAGCTGCCGTACAGATAGGTTTGCTTATCCAAAGCGTAGTCCACTTCAAAGGTGGTCATAGTCAGGTCGTCTTGCGCGCCCGAAAAGGATTCGCCTGACATGCCGTAGTTGAAACGGTAGGTGCGTGGGCCGTCCACGAAGTTGAGCACCACCAAAGAGTTGGTGGTTTTGCGGGCGTTGGCGGCCAAAGGCGCTTGGTTGTCCAGTGCGCTAAAAACCAAAGCGCCGGACAGGTTGCCCATTTTGGCGCCCATGGTCAATTTGGTGGCGTTCATGCCAAATGCTTTGGTAGAGACTGCTTTGTTTTGGGTCGCGATGCCCAGGTTGTAGGTGCCGTTGTTCCACTCCAAAGAAGCGGCATACAGGGGCTGACTGGCGGCATTGCCATCTACCGATGTTTCATCGGGCGAGTAAGACAGCTTGACCGCCATGTCGGCAAACTTGGGGCTTAAGTACACTAGGTTATTGGTCTGACGGGTGTGGACATTATCAAAATTGGTGGAGCTTGAGGATCTTGTGCCCTTGCCGTGAATAATCACCTCCATGGCCTCGCCTTCACCTGTCAGCGTACCGGCAAATCCGCCTGCGTCCAAGGACTTCAAAGGCGTGTCGTGGTTGCCCACGAGCAAGGTGCCCAGGGAACTGCTTTTTAGTCCCACAAAGCTGTTGCGGCTGGCCAGGTAGCCGGTGTTGGTGGCAATATTTTGCGCCTTGCCGTCTTCTGGTGAAAACGCAGTTTCCACTTGGAAAACACCGCTCAGGTCGCCGTTAAAGCCGCGCTCACCCTTGATGCCAAAACGCGATGCGAAGTTTTGCAACATGGTTTTGGTGAAGGCGCCGTCGTTAGCGCTTTCCAGGCCCAGTTCGATACGGCCATAGACCGTCACGGAAGGCGCGGTTTGTGCGAATACCGAGCTTGCAGTCACCAGTCCGCAGGCCAGTGCCAGGGCGGTTTTCTTAGCATTGAATGTCATGAATAAATCTTTCATTAAGGGTTTGAACTAATTGCCAAAATTCAAAAATGCATTTCGAATCGACGCGCAAGTGTTGATTTTTTGTATGACGCATCTGTGAATTTCGTGTAAATCAAAATACCTGTGGCAGGAGGTCGACAGATCGCACGAATATGGGTGTTTGTCATTACTGCGCAATACCAATTTGGTAATTGCACTCTTTTACCGAAATGAATGTATTCTTGGTATTGAAATATATTTGTCATTAAATTGACGCCTTAATTTCACAAAATCTTTAGTTATTTCCTCTGCTCGGTCAGAAGCCACCTCCCTGGGGTCGCCTTATGGGGTCATAATTTCGTGGGAGTAGGACAATTTGGCCCGTCATCGGCGTTGATTTGCGGGTGCGTCACAGGCCTGAAGTAAGCTAGCCGCTACGCCTGCTGGTGTTAGATGAGGCAACTTAGAAAACTATGACCGTGCAGCAAACTTCCGTTGGCTTCCAAGATTCGGCCTCCGCGCAACTGTGGGACCGCGATCACAGCTTGATTTCATTTAACGAGCGGGTCTTTAGCTGGGCCTGCAGGGACGATGTTCCCGTACTGGAGCGCCTGCGGTATTTGTGCATCGTCTCCTCCAATTTGGACGAGTTTTTCGAGGTGCGAAGCGAACCGCACCTAACGGCAGCGCGCAGTGGCGACAAGCGCGGCAGTTTCTCCGTCAAATCTTTCCAGCGCCTATCGGAATCGCTGCACCACCTTGTAGAGCGTCAGTATGCGCATTACAACGATGTCCTGCTGCCCGCCCTGCAGGCCAAGGGCATCCGGCTCATCTCCCACGGCGAGCGCAATGCGGAGCAACGGCGCTGGGTCAAACAATACTTTGAGCGCGAAGTGCGCCCTTTGCTCATTCCTGTTGGTTTGGACCCTGCGCACCCGTTTCCGCAGGTTGCCAACAAGGCGCTGAACTTTATTGTCCGGCTGGGTGGTGATGACGCTTTTGGCCGCTCTAACGAGATTGCCATCGTTAAAGTGCCCCGGGTGCTGCCGCGCATTATTCGTATGCCGGACGCCCTGGCCGGCGGCGGCGCCGTCTTTGTCGCACTGACCAGCGTGATCCGCGCCCATCTGGCCGAGCTGTTCGCCGGCCGCAGCGTGGGGCAGTTTTCACAATTTCGGGTCACCCGCCATTCCGACCTCGCGGTGGACGAGGACGACGTGCAGAATTTACGTATGGCACTGCGCCAAGGCCTGGTGCACCGTCACTATGGCGAGGCTGTGCGTTTAGAGGTGTCCGCCAGTTGCTCGGCCCACCTGGCCCAGTTCCTGCTGAAGCAGTTTGATCTGCCCGAATTGGCGCTGTACCGCGTACATGGCCCGGTTAATTTGGTGCGCCTGACCCAAATGATCGACCTGTTGGAGCGGCCCGAGCTGTGTTTCCCCGCCTACAAAGCACCGGCGCCTGTGCAAATGGACCTGTCAGCCAATTTGTTCGAGCAGCTGCGGCGCGGGGACATGGTGTTTCACCAGCCTTTTGAAAGCTTTGAGGGTGTGCTGCTGTTTTTGCGTGCAGCCGTCCATGACCCGCAGGTGCTGGCGATCAAGCAGACCATTTACCGGGCCGGCGCGGACTCGACCATCATGGACTTGCTGCGCGAGGCGGTGCGTCGCGGCAAAGAGGTGACCGTGGTGGTGGAGATCAAAGCGCGCTTTGATGAAGAAGCCAATATCAACTGGGCAGAAATGCTCGAATCCATCGGCGCCCAAGTCGTCTATGGTGTGGTCGGCCTGAAAACCCACGCCAAGATGCTGCTGGTGACTCGCCGCGAGGGCAAGCAGCTCAAACGCTATGGCCATTTGTCCACCGGTAACTACAACCCGCGCACCGCCAGCCTCTATACCGATATCAGCCATCTCACGGCCGATGCGGCGCTGACCCAGGACATGGAAAATGTCTTTGTACACCTGGCAAGCCAAAGCAAATTGGCCCCGCTCAAAAAAATGTGGATGGCCCCTTTTCACTTGCACAAGCAACTGATAAAGAAGATTGGGCAATTAGGCGCCGCAGCGGCCAGCGGCCAGTCCACGCGTTTGGTCGCCAAGATGAATTCCCTGACCGACCACGCCTTGATTGCTGCCATGCTGGAGGCTGCGCAGTGTGGCGTGCAGATCGATCTGATCGTACGTGGCGCTTGCATGCTGCCTGCTCAGGTGCCAGGCCTGAGCGAGCGCATCCGGGTGCGCTCCATCATTGGCCGGTTTTTAGAGCATTCGCGGGTGTTTTACTTCCGGGTGGGCACGCAGGACGAACTGTATTTGTCCAGCGCAGACTGGATGAACCGCAATATGGTGCGTCGCATTGAGCTGGCCTGGCCGGTCAGCGACCCGGCGCAGCGCCAACGCCTTATTGATGAGTGCCTGCTGGCCTATATGCACGATGGTTTGGATGCCTGGGAGATGCAGCCAGACGGCAGCTACCTCGCCGTGCGGGGCCAAGCGCCCCACAGTGGGCACAGCGCCCAAACTGCGCTGATGGCGCGCTACGCCTTGCACAGTGCTGAGCAAGCTAAGGAGTGAAGACCATGGATTTGGTTTTGTGGCGCCACGCGGAAGCCATCGACTTGGAGTTGGTCGGCGATGACATGCTGCGCGGCCTGACACCGCGTGGCGAAAAGCAAGCCCAGCGCATGGGCGCCTGGCTGGACCGCCAATTGCCCGCCGGCACCAAAGTGTTTGCCAGCCCCGCCTTGCGGGCCGAGCAAACAGCCCGTGCCTTGGACCGCAAATTCAAGATCGCACCGGCCTTGGCGCCTTTGTCCGGGGTCGATGAGTTGCTCGCTTTGGCGCATTGGCCCGACTCGCCGGTGTGCGTATTGCTGGTAGGGCACCAGCCCACGCTCGGTCAAACTATCGCGCGTTTGCTGGGCCAGCAAGGGCAGGCGATGTCGGTGAAAAAAGGCGCTGTCTGGTGGCTGCGCTACCGCGAGCGCAATGGCCAAAGTGAAACCACTTTGCTCAGCGTGCAGTCTCCTGACATGCTGTAGGCCGAGGCTGGGGGCGAGTCTTCAGTCGGGCGCAAGCACCCTGAAATCCCCGCTGAACCAGCCGTATTGCACAACAGGTGTTACGAGGGGCCGCAGCCCCCTAGAAATGCGCGGAAATATCAGACTTCAACAAATTCCAGCGGCCAGGGCGTCTTTTGCCAAGCCAGCGCCTCTTCGCGCAGCAGATAGGCCGACTGGGGGAACTCGGTCGCCCAGGCCCGCGTGCAAAACAAAGTGAGGGCCGATTTGCTGGATTGCACCCATACGCAGTCGGGCTGCGGATCGCGCCGCGCATGGCACAGGATGACGGCCACACGCAGGGCCACCAGCTGCGCACGCAGCTCTGGCAGTGCCAGCTCCTCCTCTATTTTGCGCAGCTTGCCCCGGTGGCCCAGCACCAGCACGCTCAAGCGGTGCAACTCGTCCAGTGAGAATCCCATGGCGTCCGCGTTTTGCAAGATGTAGGCGCCGTGCTTGTGGTAGTCGCTGTGGGAAATATGGCTGCCTATTTCGTGCAGCTGCGCCGCCCATTTGAGTTTTCGCTCAGGACGGATGGCATCTTCGACCTTGGCAGGCAGCAGGTGCGTCAGCAACGTGGTGGCCACCGCACCGACGCGTGCACCATGGGTTTTATCGACGTTGAATTTAGTGGCCAGACGGTCTACGGTCTTGGCCCGCAGGTCGGAGGCATCCTCGCGCGAGCCATGCATTTGGCAAATCAGGCCGTGGCGAAGACCGCCCGCAGTCGGGTGCATGCGGCTAATTCCCAGCAAGCTGAACAAGGCGCGCGTCACACTCAAACCCCCGGCAATGATGGCCTTACGGTCCTCACGCAAGCCCGCCACTTTGGTGCTGTCGGCCGATTCGGCCGCAATGAGGCGTTCGCGCAACCAGTCCAACCCTTCGGGAGTGACGACCCCCTCGGGCCAACCGCCCGCCAACAGCGCCTCGCTGACGGCGCTGACGGTGCCCGCCGAGCCATAGGCAACATCCCATTTTGTGGGTCCGTAGGCCTCTATGGCACCCTCCAGCACTGCTTTGGCCGCTACTTCGGCCGTTTCGAAAGCTTTTCGGCGCCATTGCCCATCGGGAAAATAGCGCGTTGACCAGGCAATACTGCCTACGCGAAATGACTCCAAAACCCGTGGTGTGTGCTGCTCGCCCAAAATGAGCTCGGTGGAGCGCCCGCCGATGTCAACCACCAAGCGCCGCTCAGGCGAAGGGGGCAGTAGGTGGGAGACGCCCTTGTAGATCAGGCGCGCCTCTTCCCTCCCGGAAATGACGTCAATGGGAAACCCCAGGACTTGCACCGCGCGCTCCAAAAAGTAGTTGCGGTTGCGCGCTTCGCGCAGCGTTTGCGTTGCCACGGCACGCACCTGTGCAGGCTTAAAGCCCGCCAAACGCTCGCCAAAGCGGGCCAAACAATCCCAGCCGGCCTGCATGGCCGCGTCGGTCAAATTGCGCTCGCTGTCCATGCCTGCGCCTTGGCGCACGGATTCTTTGATGTATTCGGTGCGCTCAAAGGCACCATGGGAAAGTTGGCCGATTTCCAGCCGAAAGCTGTTGGAGCCCAGGTCAATGGCTGCCAAACGTGTGGGAAGAGACATGAATAACCGTAAATTGAGCTTGAAACTGGGGTGAGCAGCTAAGAATAGCACCTCGGCGCAATGCGCAAAGAAAAGCCCGGCGTAGCCGGGCTGCAGGGGCCTTGTGTGGGCGGTGTACCCACCCAACGTGCCACTTATTTCTTGGGAGGTGTCATCACAGCGTCAACAATGTGGATGACGCCATTGGTCGCTACCACGTCGGCCTGCGTGACTGCGGCGTTTTCCACCGTGACAAAGTCACCTGCTTTGGACAATGCGAGCGTATCGCCGTTGAGTGCTTTGGCATTGCTGTTTTTTACATCTTTGGCCAACAGTGCGCCGCTGACAGCGTGATAAGTCAGCAGGTTTTTCAGCTTGGCGGGGTCTTTGCCCAGGTCTTGCATGGTGGCGGCTGGAACAGCTTTGAAGGCCTCGTTGCTGGGTGCAAACACGGTGAAAGGTCCGGCGCCTTGCAGTGTTTCGGTCAGGCCAGCGCTTTTCACGAGGCCGCTCAGGGTGCTGAGCGAAGGGGAGTTCGCAATCGTGTCAGCAATGCTGAGCGGCTTTTGAACGGTGGCACATGCGCCCAGCCAGGCGGTGGCAGTCAGGACCAGTACAAGGCGGCGTGCGGTTTGGAACGTGGTTTGAGTCGACATGGCAATATCTCCGGTTAGAAAAGCCCGAGAATAAAAACATAACGTGACAAATATGTGACAAAAATGATATCAAATAAGCTAACGCAGAATATTTCTGGCCTTGCGTCCAATGCCTGGAAATGTCATTAAACTGTCATAAATCATGCTTAAAGTTGCCCGGTTCCGCAAACCACTTCAAAGGTGTCTTATGAAAAACGTGTTTCCTTATTCGTTCCTGGCGGCCGCACTGGCTTTGGCAGCGACCACCGGCGTGCAAGCCCAAGAAATTACCGGTGCGGGCGCGACCTTTCCTGCTCCGATTTATTCCAAATGGGCCTCTGACTACAACAAATTGACCGGCGTGAAGGTTAATTACCAGTCCATCGGTTCGGGCGGTGGTATCAAGCAAATTGACTCCAAAACCGTGGATTTTGGTGCCACGGACATGCCGTTAACCGACGAAGTGCTCAAAACCAAGGGCCAAATTCAGTTTCCCACCGTCATTGGTGGCGTGGTGCCCGTTCTCAATGTGGCAGGCATTAAGCCCGGCCAACTCAAGCTGACCGGCACTTTGCTGGCAGACATCTTTTTGGGCAAAGTGGCGCGTTGGAACGACCCGGCCATCAAAGCGCTCAACCCCGATGTGGCTTTGCCGGATGCCGCCATCGCCCAAGTGCGTCGTGCCGACGGTTCGGGTACGACGTTCATCTTTACCAATTACCTGAGCAAAGTCAGCCCCGAGTGGAAGACCAAAGTAGGCGAGGGCACTGCCGTGAACTGGCCAGTTGGCGCGGGTGGCAAGGGCAATGAAGGCGTGGCAGCATTTGTTGGCCGCTTGCCCAATTCGCTCGGTTATGTGGAATATTCCTACGTCAAGCAAAACAAAATGACCTACGCCATCGTGCAAAACGCGGCCGGTGTTTTTGTCAAACCCGAAGACGACACCTTTAAGGCGGCGGCTGCCGGCGCGGACTGGAATAAATCCTTTTTTCAGATCCTTACCAACCAGCAAGGCAAAGACGCCTGGCCCATCAGCGGCGCCACGTATATCTTGATGCACACCAAGCAAGACAAGCCGGCCAATGCGGCAGAAGCGCTGAAGTTTTTTAACTGGGCTTATGCCAATGGTGAAAAAGCGGCTGCCGACCTGGACTATGTCCCAATGCCGCCGGCCGTGGTAGCTGCGATTCAAAAATCCTGGGCTGAAGTGAAAGACGGCGCCGGAAAACCCATTGCCTACAAGTAACTAACGCAGTAACTGAACGACAGAACCCTGGGCAAGAGGGGCGAGGGGGATCACTCCTAAGCTGCAAACCCCGGGGTGTCACTACTTATCCAAAGTTGCACATGAATCAGACTACCGTACCGGCCAGGGCCTACAGCGGCCCGTTGGCAGACCGGGTATTTGGTTTTGCCGCCAAATCTGCCGCTTGGCTTACGCTGGCATTGCTCGCGGCAATCTTGATGTCGCTGACCATCAGCGCATGGCCTGCGATCCATAAATACGGCCTGGGATTTCTCACTCGCACCGTGTGGGACCCCGTCCAAGAGGATTTTGGCGGCTTGGTGATGATTTATGGCACCGTATCGACATCGCTGATTGCCTTGCTGATTGCGGTCCCAGTGAGTTTTGGTATCGCGCTTTTCCTTACCGAGTTGTCACCAGCCTGGCTGAAGCGGCCCTTGGGAACCGCTATTGAGTTGCTTGCTGCGGTGCCATCGATCGTATACGGCATGTGGGGCTTGCTGGTATTTGGACCGGTACTCGCACAATATGTGCAAACCCCCTTGCAAACCGCTTTTTCGGGCGTGCCGTATCTAGGTGCTTTCGTCTCTGGTCCGCCTGTGGGTATTGGCATTTTGTCGGCGGGCATTATTCTGGCCATCATGATTATTCCGTTTATATCGGCAGTGATGCGCGATGTATTTGAGGTCACGCCGCCCCTGCTCAAAGAGTCCGCCTACGGATTGGGCGCGACGACATGGGAGGTGGTATCTACCGTGGTACTGCCCTATACAAAAACAGGTGTGATCGGCGGCATCATGTTGGGGCTGGGTCGCGCCATCGGCGAGACGATGGCAGTGACTTTTGTGATTGGCAATTTCAACCAGCTCGATTCGCTGAGTTTGTTCCAGGCGGCCAACAGCATTACCTCTGCGCTGGCCAACGAATTTGCAGAGGCCGGCGAGGGCCTGCACCAAGCGGCATTGATGTATTTGGGCTTGGTGCTGTTCTTTATTACTTTTGTGATTCTCACGCTGTCCAAGCTTCTTTTGGCGCAACTGCGCAAAGGTGAGGGGAGCAAAACATGAGTACCTCCGAACTGCATTCTCTGCGCATGGCCCGCTACGCGTCGCGCAAACGGGTCAACGGGTTGGCTATTGTGCTGGCCATGTTGGCCATGATGTTTGGTCTCGTATGGTTATTTTGGATATTGTTTGAAACCATTCGACTGGGTATTGGCGGCCTGACCTTTGCCACCTTGACCCAAATGACGCCCCCGCCAAATGAGGAGGGCGGACTGGCCAATGCCATTTACGGCTCCATCGTGATGGTCGGTCTGGCCACCTTGGTGGGCGCGCCGGTGGGCATCATGGCGGGTATTTATTTGGCCGAATTCGACTCCAAAGGCTGGTTGGCAGAAACCACCCGTTTTGTGAACGACATCTTGTTGTCAGCGCCCTCTATCGTGGTGGGTCTGTTTGTGTATTCGGTGGTGGTATCGCGCTTCAAAACATTTTCTGGCTATGCCGGGGTGATCGCGCTGGCCTTGATCGTCATTCCTGTGGTGATTCGCACCACCGAAGATATGCTGCGCCTGGTGCCCTCTGGCTTGCGCGAGGCGGCCTATGCCTTGGGCGCTCCCAAGTGGAAAGTTATTGCCAGCATTACCCTTAAGGCCGCGCGGGCCGGCGTGATTACCGGAATTTTGTTGGCGGTGGCGCGTATCGCCGGTGAGACAGCGCCTCTGCTGTTTACCGCCTTGAGCAACCAATTTTGGACCTCCAGCCTGAGCGAGCCCATGGCGAGCCTGCCAGTCACGATTTTCAAATTCGCGATGAGCCCTTATGAAAACTGGCAAAAACTGGCCTGGGCCGGTGTTTTCCTGATCACGATTGCCGTGCTTGGACTCAATATTATTGCGCGGGTTATCACGCGACAAAAGTCCTGACCTCTACATTGGATTATTGACACTATGCTGAAAACAGACACCGGTGCATCGCGAACCAAAATCGCCATCAAAGACCTGGATTTTTATTACGGTAAATTCAAGGCCCTCAAAAGCATCAATCTTGATATTCCGGAACGCCGCGTCACCGCATTTATTGGCCCCTCGGGTTGCGGGAAATCTACGTTGCTGCGGGTATTGAACCGCATGTTTGAGCTTTACCCAGAGCAGCGCGCCCAAGGGCAGGTGTTGCTGGACGGCCAGGACATTTTGACCAGCAAAGAAGATGTCGCCTTGCTGCGCGCCAAAGTGGGCATGGTTTTCCAAAAACCTACGCCTTTTCCGATGTCTATTTTCGATAACGTGGCTTTTGGCGTCAAACTTTTCGAAAACCTTCATGCCACCGATATGGAAGAGCGGGTGGAATGGGCTTTACGTAAATCGGCGCTGTGGACGGAAGTGAAAGACAAACTGCACCAAAGTGGCGCCAGTTTGTCCGGCGGTCAGCAACAGCGACTTTGTATCGCGCGGGGTATCGCCATCAAGCCCGAAGTATTGTTGCTCGATGAGCCATGTTCGGCTTTGGATCCTATCTCCACCGCCAAAGTGGAAGAATTGATTGTTGAATTGAAAGCTGATTACACCGTGGTTATCGTCACCCACAATATGCAGCAGGCGGCGCGCTGCAGCGATTTCACCGCATACATGTATTTGGGTGATTTGATTGAATTCGGCGTGACAGAGCAAATGTTTTTTAAACCGACCCGCAAAGAAACCGAAGATTACATTACCGGCCGCTTTGGTTAAGCCGCTGGTATTTTTGCTATCGTATTTCCATTATTCCCCACAAAGCAGGAAACCCCATGCCAGATAAACATCTCTCGACGCAGTTTGATTCTGAGCTGACCTCCGTGTCTTCCCAGGTCATGGAGCTTGGCGGCTTGGTGGAGTCGCAGATACACCGCGCCATATTTGCGCTGTCGCACTTCAGCACCGAGGCGGCACAGGAGGTGACGCAAAACGAGGTGCGCGTTAACGCCATGGAAATCGAGATTGACCGCGATCTGTCCTCCATCATCGCCCGGCGCCAGCCCACTGCGCGCGATTTGCGTCTGTTAATTGCGATCTCCAAGACAACGGCTAATTTGGAGCGTGTGGGCGACGAAGCCGAAAAAATCGCCCGCATGGTGCGTTCCATTATCGAAAGTGGCGCCCCGCGCTCATTGCCCTCGCAGGAACTGCGCTACGCCGCAGATCTGGCCTCAGGCTTGCTCAATAAAGCGCTGGACGCATTTGCCCGCCTGGATGTCAACGCGGCGCTGAGCATCCTGAAAGAGGATGATTTGATTGACCGCGAATTTGATGGCTTTGTACGCAAACTCATCACTTACATGATGGAAGATCCCCGCACCATTTCCGCTAGCCTGGATTTGCTGTTCTTGGCCAAGGCCATTGAACGCATTGGCGACCATGCCAAAAACATCGCCGAGTTCATCATTTACGTGGTCAAGGGCGAAGACGTACGCCACAGCACCATCGACCAGGTCGAGCAGGCCATCAAATGAGGACCGTGCCCACAGTTTTGCTGGTAGAGGATGAGCCCTCTATTGCTGAGCTGATTGCGGTCAACTTGCGCCACAACGGCTTTCGCCCCATTTGGGCCATGGACAGCGTTAGCGCCCAGCGTGAACTTGATGCTGCCTTGCCCGACCTTATTTTGCTGGACTGGATGCTGCCCGGCGAAAGCGGTTTAACGCTTGCCAAACGTTGGCGTGGCCATGAGCGGACCAAGGCGATTCCGCTGATCATGTTGACTGCACGGGGAGACGAGGCCGACCGTGTCGCTGGCCTGGACGCCGGCGCCGATGATTACATCTCCAAACCCTTTTCCACCAAAGAGTTACTCGCGCGGGTGCGCGCTGTATTGCGCCGACGCGCGCCGCAGGCCAAAGACGAGGCCTTGCTTATTTCGGGGCTGCGCCTGGATTCGGCAACCCACCGGGTCAGCTTTTTGGACCAGGCCTTAAAGCTCGGGCCTACCGAATTTAAGCTGCTGCACTATCTCATGGGCCACGCCGAGCGCGTGCACAGCCGTGGGCAATTGCTCGACAAGGTCTGGGGCGACCATGTGTACATCGAAGAACGTACGGTGGACGTGCATGTCAAGCGCTTGCGCGAGGCGATGGGCGCTGCGGCTGCCATGGTCGAGACGGTGCGCGGCGCTGGTTACCGGCTCACCGCCAAGCCGGAATTGGTGCCGGTGGTCGAGGCGCCCAGCCACATAGCCTGAGCCGATTATGTTTTTTCGCCTGCTGACTTTCGCCTTGTTTCAGGCGCTCGGCGCCATGCTGGCCGCTGTTTTTGCCAGCGCCTTTGCAAAAGGACAGGTCAGCACGATTTCGGCCGCCCTGGCGGGGGCCGCAGTCGCAAGCTACTTCTGGCTGGTTTCTGACTTGGTGCGCGGCCTACGCCTGTTGCGCTGGCTGCGCATGGGCGATGGCGAGAATGCGCCGGTCGATTCAGGCCTGTGGGGCGAATTTGCCAACCGCATCCGGCGTCTGGTACGCAGTAACGAGCGCCAAATGCAGCAGCGCGATGAGCGCCTGCAAGAGTTTTTGGCGGCCATGCAGGCCTCGCCCAACGGTGTGGCGCTCTTGGACAAAGAGCTGCGCATCGAATGGTTCAATGAATCGGCCGCGCGCCACTTCGGCCTGGACGCGCGGCGCGATTTGCAACAGCACTTTGGTAATTTGGTGCGGGACCCCGGATTTGCCGCGTATTTGGCCGCTGGCGATTTTGAAAACGACGTGCTGATGCCCGCCCGCAGCAACACGGCCTCTATGCCGGTGCGCCTGTCGGTGCATATTCACCCTTATGGCCAGGGGCGCAGCCTGCTGCTCTCACGGGACGTGACCGCGCTGGAGCAAGCCGAGGCCATGCGGCGCGACTTCGTGGCCAACGTGTCCCACGAAATCCGTACCCCGCTGACAGTGCTGGGCGGCTTTGTCGAAACTTTGCAGACTCTGAACCTCAATGAAGCCGAACGCGCGCGCTACCTGGACCTGATGGCCCAGCAAGCCTCGCGCATGCAATCCCTGGTCAGTGATTTGCTTACGCTTTCACGCTTAGAGGGCAGCCCCTTGCCCTCGGGCCAAGATTGGGTCGCTGCAGCCCCTTTGCTGGAGCAATGTCGCCAAGAGGCCGAGGAACTGACCCGCGTTTTGTGGGGTGAATCCCAGAACCTGGAGTTCGACCTGGACCCTGCCTTGGAGCTGGCGGGGTCGGCCATGGAGTTGCATAGCGCGTTCTTCAATCTCATCGGTAACGCCGCGCGCTACACCCCCGGCGGGAAAACGATCCGGGTGCAATTGCATGCCAATGCCGACGGCGGCGCATTTTTTGCTGTCCAGGACGAGGGCGTGGGCATTGCGCCCGAACATATTCCACGTTTAACCGAGCGCTTTTACCGGGTGGACCGCAGCCGCTCGCGTGATACCGGAGGCACCGGTTTGGGTCTGGCCATCGTTAAGCATGTGGCGCAGCGACACGGGGCTGAGCTCAGCATCGTGAGTGTTCCGGGCGAAGGCTCGCGCTTTCAAATCCAGTTCCCAGCGTCGCGTGTGCGATTGGCCCCCAGCGCTGAACCCGCGGCCGCGCCGCAATTGCTGGTCACCCCCTAAGGCTTGACCCAGCGGGCGCCAGGGCATGGCGCCCGGCCCGGCTTTGCGCCGGGCGGACACGGCACAATAGTGGCCCATATGCGCGTCATTGACCAATACCAAAAAGAGCTTGCATCCCGAGGTTTCCAGAGCGATCCGGCCCAGCTGCGCGCCGTGCAAGCGTTAGACCAATGCGCCCAAGAATGGGCCCAGTACAAACAAAAGCGTGCCAACGCCCTGAAAAAGCTCATCAACCATCCGGAAATTCCCAAAGGGGTGTACTTGTACGGCGGGGTAGGGCGTGGCAAAAGTTTTTTGATGGACTGCTTTTTTGAAGCGGTGCCTATCGAGCGCAAGGTGCGCCTGCATTTTCACGAGTTCATGCGCGAGGTACACCGCGAGTTGCACGACCTGCAGGGAACCGTCAACCCGCTGGACGTCTTGGGTGCCCGCATCGCCAAGCGTTACAAGCTCATTTGTTTTGACGAGTTCCATGTTGCCGAGATTACCGATGCGCTCATCTTGCACCGGCTGTTAGAGGCTTTGCACGCCAACCACGTCGGCTTTGTGACCACCTCCAATTTCCAGCCGGACGACTTGTACCCCGGCGGTATGTTGCGCGAGCGGGTGTTTGGCGCAATCGATTTTTTGAATGCGCATATGACGGTGCTCAACGTGGACAACGGCACCGACTACCGCCGCCGCACTCTGGCTGACATGCATTTCTACCATGTGCCCAATGGCCCGAAGGCGGACGCCGCGATGGCCGAGGCCTTTGGCCGCCTGGCGGCGAGCCAGGACGAGGACCCGGTGCTACGCATCGAGGAGCGCAGCATCCGGGCGCGCCGGCGCGCTGGTGGTGCGGTGTGGTTTGATTTTCGGGAACTGTGCATGGGGCCACGCTCACAAAACGACTATCTGGAAATCGCCAGCCAGTTTCACGCCGTGTTTTTGAGTGACGTGCCGCACATGCCACTGAACCGCAGCGCCGAGGCGCGTCGCTTTACTTGGCTCGTTGATGTGCTGTATGACCGGCGCGTCAAATTGATACTTTCGGCCGAAGTGCCGCCCGAGGAGTTGTACACCGAAGGCCTGCTGGCACACGAGTTTCCGCGCACCGTCTCGCGCCTCAATGAAATGCAGTCTGCGCAGTTTTTGGACCAAAATCGCCGGGATGTCGATACCGGCTTGACATGAGCACAAGCCCTTTGTCAGGAGGTGCGCCGTGCCTTTAGTGCGAGCCGTCCAGGCCGCCTTTGACCCGGTGGGTCCCTTGGCGCGCAAGATGGAGGGTTTTGTATCCCGCCCCGGTCAAACCACCATGGCTCTGGCCGTGGCACACACCCTGCAAGAAGGAGGTGTCTTGGCCGTGGAGGCAGGCACCGGCGTTGGCAAGACCTTGGCCTACCTGGTGCCCGCCTTGCTGAGCGGGCACAAAGTGCTGCTTTCCACCGCCACCAAAACGCTGCAAGAGCAACTGTACTTGCGCGACTTGCCACGCACTTTGCAGGCCTTGGGCATCACGGCGCGCGTGGCTTTGCTCAAAGGACGCAGCAGTTATTTGTGCGCCCAACGGCTGGAACAAAGCCTTGGCCAGGCGCAGGCCATGGCGCCGCAAGACCGGGCTTTGCTGGCGCAGGTACAAATGTGGGCGCGCAGCACTGTCCAAGGCGATATGGCAGAGCTGCCCGCGCTGGACGAGCGCGCCGAGTTTTTGGACAGAGTGACCTCCACCCGCGAAAATTGCCTGGGCGGCAGCTGCCCGCAGTGGAACAACTGCCACACCCAGGCGGCGCGCCAGCAGGCCCTGCAGGCCGAGGTGGTGGTCATCAACCACCATTTGTTTTTTGCCGACCTGGGCGTGCGCGCCTCTGGCGTAGCTGAACTGTTGCCCAGCGTGCACACGGTGGTTTTTGACGAGGCCCACCAACTGAGCAGCACCGGCGTGCAGTTCATGGGGCGGCGTTGCAGCGGCGCACAAGTGCAATCCTTGGTGCAAGACCTGGCGCTGCAAGACGGCGGCGTCGCCCGAGGTATGGCTGATTGGGCTGGACTGGCCGCGGATGTGCGCCACGCCAGTTTGCGCTTATGGGAAAGCGTTCCGCCAGGAGCCAAAGACCCCCGACGCCCATGGGACGCCGTCGCCCCGCAAGGCCTGGATGCCGCACACTGGGCGCATGCGCTCCAGGCGTTGGTCCAGGCGCTCGATGCGAGCGCGCAGGTCTGCCAATCCTTAGGCGAATCCTGGCCTGAAGTAGCCGCCCTGGCGCAGCGTGCCCACAGCCTGCGCCAGGCTTTGGAGGATTTCAGGCAGCCGGTCCCTGCCGGGCGGGTACGCTGGCTGGTACAAGGCACCCAACTGGTTTTGCACGAGGCGCCATTGACGATTGCACAGGACATGCGAGCCCTTATCGCGTCGGCACCAGGCGAAACTGCCCTGCGTAAATCCTGGATTTTTACTTCCGCCACTTTGGGTACCGACCCCCAGCTCAGTTGGTTTACCACGCAATGCGGTTTACCCGCCGACTGCGCCCTGCAGGTGCCCAGCCCTTTTGACTATGCACGTCAGGCGGCTTTGTACATTCCGCCCGATGCCCCCGCGCCCGATCAGGCGCAGCACAGTAACTACGTTGCGCAGGTGGCTGCCCAGGGTGCTTTGGCGCTGGGCGGGCGTACTATGGTGCTGACCACCACTGTGCGCGCGATGCGCGCCATCACGGCAGCGCTGGGTGTGGCGCTGCAGGCCTCCGGCATGACGGTCCTCATGCAAGGCCAGGCGCCTAAACGTGCTCTGCTGGAAACGTTTCAAAGCGGGCAGGGCGGCAGTGTGCTGGTCGCTACCGCCTCGTTTTGGGAGGGCGTGGACATCCAGGGCAGCGCTTTGCAGTTGGTGGTGATCGACAAATTGCCCTTCACACCGCCCGACGACCCCGTTTTGCAGGCGCAGGCGCAGGCCTGTTTGGACGCGGGTGGTAAGCCGTTTAAAGATATTTATCTGCCGCAGGCGGCGTTAGCGCTCAAACAAGGCGCCGGACGCTTGATCCGCAGCGAGAGCGATCAGGGCATTTTGCTGGTCTGTGACCCGCGCCTGGTTCTCAAAGGCTACGGCAAGCGCATTCTTGCCGCGCTACCGCCTTTGCGCCCAATCGCCGACGAGCAGCAATGGATGGAGGCTTTACAGGAATTGGCCCGGACACAGGCCCTGCCCGATTCAGACGCAGGGCGCTAGCAGCAGCTTATTTGGCGTTCGATTCGCTGCCGAATTGGATGAAATCCAGTTTTGGCCAATTGACCTTTATCTTGGACCAGCTCAATTCCTCCCAATCCCACATGCTTTTTTCGACGTTCTTGCCGCCATTGGCCAGCAGGGTGCTTTGGGGGTAGCTCGCGTCCAGGATGCGCTTGGTGTCATCGCGCAAGGCCGTCATGCCTAAAGCATCATACGATTTGTAAAGAATATAGAGCGCGTCTTCAATGGCCGGCACGTCGCGGTATTCGGTAATGGCGGTTTGCGCCCGGTTGATGGCGGCCAGGTAGGCGCCGCGCTTGTAATAGTAGCGCGCCACAAATACTTCGCTTTTGGCAAGGGTTTGCACAATATAGCGCATACGCAGCAAACCATCAGGCGTGTAGCGGGACTCGGGAAAGCGGGTGCTGAGTTCTTTGAACGCATCAAACGACTCTTTGGCCGCCTTTTGGTCGCGTTCGGCCAGGTCTTGGCCAATGTAGGCCCCCAGCAGGCCCATATCCTCGTTGAAATTGGTCAGGCCCTTCAGGTACAGCGCATAGTCCAGCGCAGGACTGGCTGGATGCAGGCGGATAAAGCGCTCTAGCGTGGTCACGGCCTGCGCTTTTTCACCCGATTTAAATTGGGCATAGGCCTTTTCCAGCTGCGCTTGCTGGGCCAGCGGTGTGCCAGCGGCACGCGCCTCGAGCTTTTCCAGGAAGGGCACGGCTTTGTCCCATTGGCCCGAGTCCAGGTAATCCCGCGCCTCGGCGTAGAGCTTTTCAGGGCTCATTTTGGAGGCCTTCTCGTCCGCCGTGGATGCGCATCCACCCCGATTGGTGCAACCGGTGCGCTCATCACCGTGAAAGCCTTGTACGAGCTGGAGCGCATTCAAGGGCGCTACGCGCTGGTGACTATGTGCATCGGCGGTGGCCAAGGTA
>CAMATX010000007.1 GCA_945861345.1 Comamonas sp. lk | reverse complement strand
ACCCACTTGCATTTGATCCAACGGTCAAGAAATTGACTAACTGACACCAAGTCAATCCTTAGCATTGCTTCCAACATGCTTCTAGACCCCCAAACTTTAATCAACCGCTCTCAGAATCAACTTCTCATCACTTAACTGATATCGTCATTCCTGATATCTGATTCAATAGTTTGCAGTCACTGGCTTGTACGCCAGTCAAAAATTCACGAATGACCTGCGAAGTCAATGTCTCCGTTTTTTTTGATATGCCTCTACCAGCAAAATTCATGTGCGTGGCACCATCAATGACGCCAAGCCACTTGCATCCTGATTTCATATTGCTAAATGGCTCGGTTCTTGTTTCCCAAGATAAACCGCCTAATTCGTTGTCTTGAGTACCTGTTAGCATCAAGACTGGTTGGTTGATATCGCTCCATGAATTTTCAGAAAATATCAATCCTGAGCCTTGTGGAGAAATGGCAATATACGCCGTGAACTTAGGAACTTCAGCAATATTTAATTTGTTGCGTGCACCTGCAGCCATCATCACCGTCGCTGCACCCATTGAGTGTCCAATCAAAACAGCCACTTTTGAATTGCACTGACCTTGAGCCCAATCTTTCGCAACGGCAATATCCATAAATCTACTTTGGTACGCCTTTGGCGTTGTAATAAGTTTGGCTAGACCTTCACTGAGTGTTGTTCCGCTGATTTTTTCTTTAACAGCTTGAAGTCCACTTTCTTGGTGTCCAATAACTAACGCAAGATATCCAAAATCGGACATCGCTGTTCCGAGATAGTTGTAGCCTTTTTCAGACCCACCTGCTCCATGCGAAATGATTGCAACGCCTTTACATTCATTTGCCGTAGGTTTGTAGACCGTTGCCGAGACTGGTTTTGAATCTTGGCGTTGCAAGCTAATTAAATCTTGCCCAATCGCAGCTGTACTAGTTAATTGAATAACCAAGAGTATTGCAAATGAGGGTAAAAATATTCTCATATTAAGATTTAACCATCTTTGGCATTTTGGTGCTCAACGCTTCACCCTCGAAAACCGTCGAGCAGGTTTAAATTAGTCTGGGAAAGCGCTACGCTAGCGACGTAGAGACCGGAGGTTCGAATCCTCTCACGCCGGTCAAATTTCAAATATCCAAACCCACTTCTTGCATGGGAATGTGGGTTTTTTGTTGTCTGGAAGAAGTCCGTCGTTTACCAAACGGTCACCCAAGGGTGGCGCCATGCACAGCCCAGCGCTTTTGCAGGTTTGTAGCTGACATTTCGGTGTGCTGACCGCACGGAGAGATTAAAAAGGCTCAACCCGCTACGCCATTGACCCCCAAAAAATACTGTATATAATCACAGTTAGACAAACGGGGTTCGATGCCATAGGCAAACCTTCTGCGCTGGACAACGGGCGACAACCGGTCGCGACGGCACCGAGGAGCAAATCCGCAAGGACCACGCTGAGGCAGTTGCATTGACGCTTCGCGCCGCGTGCGGAAAGTTGCTGGAGCTTTCCATGTACGCGCTAAGGTGATGCTCCGTGAGTAGTATTTTTAAGGCAAAACACAGGTAAGAAAATGAGCAAATTTACGAAAACATTGGTATTGGTCCCTGAAACAACCCTGCAGTACTGGGGAGTAGTGAAACCCTCGCTGGCACTTTGTGCGTTGGTCTTGTGGCGCTGGATGTGACAGTCACGTGCTCACTGGGAGGGACTGCCTTCCTAAAACGCCTTTGCGCCAACCTGGCAAGGGCGGTGGTAGCCCGAATTTATGGCAATTCACTGCCTATGCTATCGCCTCAGGTGCGCCAAAATGCGGGTGTGAAGATAACCACCAAGGTAAATAACTCCAAGCGGCCGAGCAACATAGCCAGCGTACAAATCCAGGTTTGAAAATCTGTCAGCACGGCAAAGGTGGTTGCCGGGCCTACCAAGTTAAGTCCAGGTCCCATGTTATTGACAGAAGCAAGCACCGCTGAAAGTGCCGTCACCACATCGCAGCCGCTTGCCAGCATGAGCAAAGTGCAAATAATGATGGAGGCACCGTACAGGAACAGAAACGCCAAAATAGAGTCGAGCACCGAGGGCTCGTAGACAGCTCCATTTAATTTAACAACCATCGGTGATTTTGGATGCACCAGCCTGTGCAATTCACTGAAACAGTGTTTGACCAATAGTTGGGCGCGTATCATTTTTATTCCACCGCCAGTAGAACCCGCGGCTGTAGCAAAGCAGGATAAAAATAGCATCAAGACCGGCGCAAAAGCGGGCCACAAATTGTAGTCTTGAGTGGCTAAGCCCGTCGTGGTTGCGATAGAAATAACATTGAAGGCCGAATGTCGCAGTGCCGTTAGAAAATCAGGGTATACCTGATGTGCCCACAGAAAATAGGCTACCAAAATAACGCTGCCGATCATGACGGCCCAAACCATATGGGCTTCATTGTCCTTGACATAGGCTCGCAGCGATTTACCGGAAAAAGCCAAAAAGTGCGTGGAAAAATTAATCCCAGCTAGCAACATGAATATGATGGCTACGGCTTCCATAGCAGGCGAGTCAAAGAAGCCAAAACTTGCGTCGTGCGAGGAAAAGCCACCAAGGCCCATAATGGAAAACGTATGAATCAATGCATCCAGTAGTGGCATGCCTACAACCCATAAGCTGAAGGTACATGCAAACGTAATTAACAAGTAAACCAGCCACAAACCTTTGGCGGTTTGGGCGATGCGCGGCGTAAGCTTGGCATCCTTCATCGGCCCAGGCGTTTCCGCCTTAAATGCTTGGCTACCGCCGACCCCAAGCATGGGTAATACGGCGACTGCGAGCACCACCACACCCATGCCACCCAGCCACACAAGAAAGGCGCGCCAGACATTGATAGATCCTGGCAATTGGTCTAGATTTGAAATTGTGGTGGCGCCGGTGGTGGTCAAGCCCGACATGGTTTCAAAATAAGCGTCGGTGAAGCTAAGACTGGGAATGCTCAGCATCAAAGGAATGGTGGCTATTGCCGGGAGCACCGTCCAGGTCAATGCCGACAGTAAGAAGCCATCGCGATTGCGTAACTCTTTTCCATGGGACGCCTTACGCGTGCAAGCCCACATAAGCAAGCCAATAATGGCGGCAAATACCATTCCGACCACAAAGTTCCAAACTGCATGATCATCCAAATACCAGGAAATGGCAGTTGGAAACAACATCAAGCTAGCAAATATCAGGATGATGAATCCAAGAATATTCAAAACTCCCGCTATTCTTTGCATCATACGATTTCCTTCACCCGAAAAAGCTTGCGCTAACCTGAAGGAGTTTTTCAATCTTGCGCAACGTATTTTTCTCGGTGACAAACAAAATTAGGTGGTCTTCCGATTCAAGTACCAGATCATGGTGCGCCATGAATACATCTTGTCCGCGCACCACGGCACCCAATAGCGCCCCGGTCGGCCAGGGGATCGCATCGACGCGACGCCCCACGCACTGGCTGGTGGATTTATCACCATGAATCACAATTTCGAGTGCCTCTGCTGCACCTCTACGCAAGCTATGTACACGCGCTACATCAGCACGTCGAATATGCGCAAGAATAGAGCCAATCGTGACATCCGCAAGACCTACAACGACATCTATTTTGCTATCTTCCAGAACACCGACATACACGCTTTGATGGATCAGCGATAAGACGCGGTGCGCTCCCATTTTTTTGGCCAACAGCGACGCAATGATGTTTCGCTCGTCATTACCCGTCGCAGCAACAAATAGATCTACTTGGGCGATATCCTCGTTGCTCAATAACTCACTATCATTTTCGTTTCCATGCAAGACCACCGTTTTGTCCAACATAGCCACTAGCTGATGCGCGCGTTTTTCATTGGCCTCAATCAGCTTCACCAAATGGCTGCCCTCCAGGTCCTGCGCCAGACGGTAACTAAATTCTGAACCGCCTGCGATCATGATGTGTCTGACGGGACGGTCGGCCTTGCGCAGCTCTTCCATAACCCGCCGCATATCGGCTGTCCGAGAAAGAAAGAATACTTCATCGCCGTCTTCGATAACCGTATCTGCCCGTGGTTGCACGGCGCTCATACCGCGGAATATGGCAACGATTCGGGCATCCGTAGTCTTGAGGTGGTTGTGCAGATTGGCTATTCGGTCTCCCACCAATAATCCACCTGCTTTGGCGCGGACGGCCACAAGGCAGACTTGGCGCTCGGCGAACTCCAAAACCTGCAGAGCCTCTGGATACTCCACGAGGTTTTCGACATAACGGGCCAGTAGTAATTCCGGCGAAATGACGTGGCTAATGCCAAACACATCTTCCCCGGACAGACGCGGATCGTCTAGATATTCGGATGACCGCACCCGCGCGATGCGTTTGGGTACATTGAATATGCTGGAGGCAATTTTGCAAGCCATCATGTTTATCTCATCCACCTCGGTCACGGCGATCAGCAAATCACAGTCCGCGATACCCGCCTCTTTCAAAATGGAGGGGTGCCCGGCATTGCCCACAACGGTGCGTAAGTCATATTTGGAGGCCAACTCCTTTAATTTGACGGCGTCACGGTCAATAACCGTTATATTGTGCTGCTCTGTGGACAGATTGTTTGCAACCGAGGTTCCGACCTGCCCCGCACCAAGAATGATGATATTACTCATTGATATATTCCCAACGAATTTCTTTTTTAGATTTAGCTAAGCGCCCTTTTTCGCTGCGAAGAGCTTGCAATTACGCCTGTTCGCGATAAATATGTCCTGCGCGGATTATGCCGCGCTATTGAAAAGCGTCTTCTAAGGGCGAATTCAAACGCGAACTGCAACTTTGATTTCATGCCTGGATTTTCCAGTTAAGATTTAAATGGCTATGAAATAGGTGATCGATTTTTCGTAATCTCCGTGCCTCTCCAAAATCAGATCAGTGGGACGACCCAAAGAACCCCACGAAAGAACCCGCATGTACAAGTTAGTGGCCTTTGATGCCTACGGAACGTTGTTTGACGTGTATTCCATGGGCGAGTTGGCCGAGCAACTATTTCCTGGCAATGGTGCTGCCCTGGCATTGATGTGGCGCGACAGGCAAATTGAGTACACACGTCTGGTCACCATGAGCGACCCCGATGCCGAGGGAAGTCGGCACTATCTGCCATTTTGGGAGTTGACATTGCGGTCTCTGCGCTATTGCTGCAAGCGCCTGCAACTGCCCTTGAGCGCGGACTGTGAGCAGCAGTTGATGGCCCAGTACGCCAAACTTTGCGGATTTTCAGACAGTTTGGAGGTTCTTCGATCCATCAAAAGCAAGGGACTGTCGACCGCTATTTTGTCCAACGGGAGTCGGGAGATGCTGTCTACGGTAGTGGCGGCCAATGGTTTAACACCCTATTTGGATCAGGTCGTCTCCGTGGAGGATGTCCGGCTATTTAAAACTGCGCCACAAGCCTACACCTTGCTGCTGAAAAATTTTCCCTTCGCCAAGCAAGAAATACTGTTTGTATCCAGCAATGCTTGGGATGCATTGGCGGCTAAATGGTTTGGATTTGATGTGTTTTGGGTGAACCGTCTTGGCCATCCTTTTGAGGAGATTGGCGAAAGTCCTGACTATGAAGGGAAATCTCTCTCGGAAGTCTTGGCGGTAGTCTGAACCCAAAGAATGGACTGCCTTGTGACTACTCGAGCGCCAAGAGTGCTGCGCATCGGCTCTGCGTGACGTTCGCCGTTGGCCTAAACCACCGCAGGATCCAAAATCAAACCGGTTCGCTTTTGGGCTTGAGCAGCTCAAACAGTGCCAAGCCCAAAAAAGCGCCGCCCACCTGCGCAAGCATGAATTGGGGTGCATCCAATAAACGAATGCCAGCAAAGGTATTGCTCATCATGCGGCCAAAGACCGCTGCCGGGTTGGCAAAGGAGGTGCTCGCCGTGAACCAGTAGGCTGCGCCGATATAGCAGGCAACCATCGCCGATGCTTTACCCACAGGCGCGCGCAGAATCACAAAAATAAGCCCTGCCGTTGCCACTACCTCGGCCAATAGTTGCCCGGTTCCACTGCGCACTTTGGTGGACGTTTGCAATATCTCCAGATCAAACATCGCATGTGCAAGCCAAGCACCTAGGGCGGCCCCGATGAGCTGCGCTGCAATATAGCCAAACAGTTGTTCACGCGCTAAGTCCTGGCGATAAGCCATCACCAGAGATACCGCAGGGTTAAAGTGCGCGCCACTTATAGGGGCGAAGGCTTCAATCAATACATACAGTGCAAATACCGTAGCTAAGGTGTTGGCAATTAATGCCACGCCATTATTTCCAGCCGACAGGTTTTCAGCCATGATGCCGGAGCCCACTACGGCGCACAGCAGCGCTGCGGTACCGACTAACTCCGCTACGTATCTTCGCGCGTTATTCACTTCTTTGCCAATTCGCGTGCGGACGTTTCTAAAGCCAGTTTGCTGAGGCTTGCCACAGGCAGGCTGGTAAAAAGTTCTAATCGTCTTTTTATTTGAAACAGTGTTTGCTTAAAGGCCTCCAATTTCACCGCCTCGCCGCCCACCGCCTCGGACGGATCTGCATAAGCCCAATGCGCTGTGGCGGGCTGGCCTGGCCAATAAGGGCACACCTCCCCGGCTGCGTTATCACAAACCGTGATTACCAAGTCCATGTGGGGCGCATCCGCCAAAGAAAATATATCCCAACTTTTGCTACGCAAACCCAGAGTGGATATACCGGCTTTTTCTAAAGTCAGTATGGCCAAGGGATTGGGTGTTTGATTCTCCCGGGGACTGCTCCCTGCGGAATAGGCTTTGAATTTGCCCTTGCCCATATGGTTAAGTGTCGCCTCTGCCAAGATACTTCTGGCGGAGTTATGCGTGCAAAGAAAAAGTACGTTTAGTGGTTTGGCCTCGGTCACGGTACATTCCTTCAACATTAACAAACTTGACAATCCACTTCGGGGGCCACATCGCAGGGCTGCCCTTGACAGCAGTTTTCACAGAGGTAGGCTAAAACGGCGTTCATGCGCTCGTATTTCGCCCGGTATATCAGGTTGCGGCCGTTGCGCTCCTGAGAAATCAGGTCGGCGTGCATAAGCGCTTTCAAGTGAAAAGAAAGCGTATTGGCTGGCATGCCCGTCATTTCGGCCAGCACGGCCGGTGTATAACCATCGGCTCCCTTAACGATCAGGGATCGAAAGATCCGAAGTCGGCTTGGTTGGGCCAGTGCCGCCAGGGCATGAATGACGTGTTTATCTTCCATAATTCGACTTTACTGGAAATATGTGACCAAATTATGTCAGGCTTTGATTTAGAGCCGACCCTATAGCTGAGCGCCGTCCGCTACCTAAAATGCACAACTAGACCTCAATGAATCCGCTTTGTCATGCAAATTGCCTCTAAACACCTGGACGAGCTTGAGTGGACGGGTTGGCCATCCGACCAAATTGCCACACGCGGCACAGCGCAATGGAAAGAGCTCCTCGGCAGTGCCACGGGATGCCACAACGACATGACGATGGGGGTGGTTCGGCTGCGAACCGGCGACTCTCTCGAACCGCATCGCCATTCCCAGCCTGAGACTTATTTCACTTTATCGGGGCGCGGAACGGTCACCATTGAGGGGGTGGTGCATGCGGTCGAGCCCGGAAGAATGTTGTTTATTCCGGGCAATGCCTGCCACCAAATCAACAACCCCCATGAGGAGGACCTGATGATTTTGTACACCTTCGCCATCAGTGATTTCAGCAAGGTCCAGTACCATTTCTAAGCGTAATGCGCTGCTTAGAAAACTCGACTAAGCGGGCCTCAACCAATGAAAGCAGATCTACTGGCGCTCGCCGCCATCGCTTTATGGGGCGCACTGGCGCCCCTGGGCGTCCAATTGGCCCATATTCCGCCCTTTATGCTCACTGGCATCGGTTTGTTGGTGGGCAGCGTGATCGCCCTGCCCTTGGCACGCTTTCGCCTTGCCCGCTGGAAAGTGCCACTGGCCACCTTGGCAGTGGGCATTTATGGGCTGTTTGGCTTTCATTTCCTGCTATTTATGGCTTTGCGCCATGCGCCGGCGGTTCAAGCCAATTTGATCAATTACCTTTGGCCGCTGGGCATGGTGGTCATGGCGCCCTTGTTTTCAAAAGACATTGCGCTGCAGGCGCGCCACATCGTGGCAGCGATCATCGGCTTTATCGGCGCGGCCATCGCCATCCTCGGGCGATCAGCATCAGAGACGCCAATTGTGCAATTTCATTGGGGCTATCTGATGGCGCTGGCCTCTGCCTTTGTTTGGGCCAGCTATTCGCTGCTAACCCGCAAGCTCCCCCGGTTTGCGACGTCCGCCGTGGGTGGCTTTGCCGCCGCCTCCGGACTACTGTCGCTGCTTTGCCATTACTTTTTGGAACCGGCCACGGTCTTGAGCGCGCAAGATTGGTGGCTGTTGGGCATTCTGGGTATAGGTCCATTGGGTGGTGCATTTTTTCTGTGGGATGCGGCCATCAAGCTTGGTGATGCGCGGCGTATTGGCTTGCTGGCATTTGCCACACCTATTTTGTCGACTGTGTTGCTGCTGGTCACCACCGGTCAAGCCTTGCAATGGAATGTGGCGCTTGCCGCCGCTTTGGTGGTGGGCGCAGCGTTCTGGGGCAGCCGCTAAATGTGCACCTTAGCCAGGCTAGGGTGCGCGCATCCTAAGCGCCAGCAATTGCGCATGGGCATCGTCTTGCGGGTCGACTGCGAGCTGTTGTTTGGCGCGCAGGTAGCGGTGGGTGTAGACGGCTAGATAAGCCTGTAGCGTATGCGCCGCATGGTTTTCTCCGGCGAGCGCCAAGCACAAGGCAGCTACCTCGCTGGTACAAAAGTGGTCATCCCGACCAGAACGGCGTAACCGATACGCAGTAATCTGGGCTGGCGCCAGGCTGAGCACCGGCAAGGCATCCAAGTAGGGGCTTTTTCGGAACATTTTTCGCGCTTGCGCCCAGGTTCCGTCCAACACAACAAACAAGGGGCGTTTGCCCAGAGATGTGTCTGCATCGCCCGTAGCCACTGCGTGCACGACGCGGTGCGCATCCACAAACTCGCCCGGAAACACCACATAAGGCTGCCAGGTTGGGTCTGCCAGCAAAGCCAAGAGCGCCGGGTCGGCGTCGGTGCGTTCCCAGGAATACGCAAACGTGTCCGGTACAACATCAGCCACCAGCCAACCGGTATTGCTGGGCTTGAGGGGCTCAATATCGGCCATTAGCAAGCAAATGCCGGCATGGGAGAGTGTGCGCGGGCGCAGCGCGCACATGCAGTGGCTGGGCAGCAGGCGGCAGCCTGCGCAGCGCTCGCCTTTGATGCCACCGCGTGCCAAAAAGGGTTTGGCGCTGCGGGCTAATCGGGTGGCGCGCAAACGGGAAACGGCGTGGGGTGCGCAAGCGAGTGGGGGCATATTGGGCATCAAGCCAAGCAATGAGCGCGGCATTATTTGCGCTAGCGGCAAGTGGCCTGCGTAAATAAACCTTCCGGACTTTCCGAGGAAATATAGACCGCGAATTTTCCACCGTCAGCTTTTTTCACCAGCACGCCATAGTCGCCCAAACCCTGCTTGCGGGCGCCTTTTTCTGCGACATGCCAAACCTCCTCTAATTGATCCACATAACCGGCGAGATAATTGTTGGAAATAATTTGGGCCTCTATTTTGAGCCGAAGCAAATGAACATGCAATTGATTTTGGCTGCGCCGAAATTGGGGGTTCACCACCAAGGCAATAGATTGCGGCTCCATCCGGCTGATGGCCACATCCCAGGCGAATTTCCAAATACCCGCCGGCCGCTTCGGATCCTCCACACCCGTGACCGGATAACGCGGCAAAGCCAGGCCGTGCACAAATTCTGAGGGGCATGCGCACATTTTGATATCGCGCATCGCCACATACTGCTCGTTCATGGCCCACACTTCGGTGCTTTTGGTGCATTGCGGCGCGCCCTGGCAGCGCGCGTCGGCACGCGGCGCCATACAAGCAGTGCAATAGTTCGGCGCCGATGGCTCCAGGCATTGGGAGACAATTTCCAACAAAATACCGCTTCTGGGTACATCCAGCGCAAAACCACTGGCACTTGTGAAAATCACGCCAAACCATAGTGCGACGGCGCACCCGCAAAAATGAAATGGATGGCCTTTGTTCATTTGCACAGTGATACCGTCTCTAGCGAGACTCTAAATGCGCTGTCATTGTCGGAACCAAATGGGGAAATATCAACAGCATGGCGCCCGTCACACCAGCCAGCGAGCTTAAGAAACACCCCACCAATCCCACCAAGATAATTGATTTTTTTGACGGCCTTGTGCTGCTGTTTTCCATGGGGTATTTCATTCGAGTGAAGCTTGAGCGGAACATTTTCATTCAAATCTTGGGGTGGCTGGTCGCACCCAGATATTTCAGAGGCTTACCTCCTCGGTGGGCCGCAAGAATTCAGGATGCATTTTCAGGTACACAGCGATTTGTGTATCCTCTGACCCAAGCCTTGCACACGCTAAAGGAGTCCCATGGCCACGCCCCCATACTCGCTGCCTCCCGACGACACCCAGCGCCAACAGTTGCACGACGAAGTGCACGCCCGTCCGCCTGCGACATTGCAATTACCCGCCTTGGTTACCTTTGTCGCAGTACTCAACGCGGGGGTCAGCCGCGCGCAAGAGGGCGCGCATCTGCGCCAGCTGCCCGGGCAGGCCGATTTGCTGCCCGAAAGTCTGGAGGGTAATTTTCTACGCATCCGCCCGCCGGGCTATACCGTCAAGTGGGAGCGCCACACCGAGTTCACCCGCTATTCCATCGTGCAGCCACTGTCCAGCTCGGACAGTGTGCGCGATCCGGCGGGCGTCACAGCCACCATCGCCGTGCCACCCGATTGGTTGCGTGGTATCCCGGGTGCCACGGTCGCGGCGGTGCAATTGGCGATGGTGCATGGCGATTTGGACCACAAGCATGCCAGCTTGGAGTTAGCGCAAAGTTGGTTGGGTGGCAACGAAGTGGTGGCCTGCGAGCTGGGTTTGGGCTATTCAGCCGCCTATACCGAATTCAAAATCGGTGACGACGGGTTTGAGCGCGTGCTGGTCATCGCTCCCATCGCTACCAGCCAGGCACGGGCAGGCCGTATCTCGCAGCGTATCTTGGAATTGGAGACCTACCGCCTCATGGCCTTGCGTGGTCTGCCGGTGGCCAAAGCTTTGACGCCCGAACTCGCAGCGGCCGAAAGTTTGCTAGCGGATATTACGGCGCGCTTGGAGCTCAAAACTGCCAGCGACCAAGAGCTGTTGGACCAACTGGTGGCCTTGGCAGCGCGGGTGGAGCGCCATATTGCAGAGCACAGCTACCGGTTCTCAGCCACCCAGGCCTACTATGCGCTGGTAGTTCAACGGATTGCAGATTTGCGTGAAAAGGTCATTCCTGGCGTGCAAACCATGGGCGAATTTATGCAGCGGCGCCTCTCGCCTGCCATGGCCACGGTGGCGGCAACGTCGCAACGCATGTCCAGTCTGTCAGAGCGGGTTTCGCGCACCAGCGCTTTGCTGCGCACCCGGGTGGATATCGCCACCGAAATGCAAAACCAACAACTATTAGAAAAGCTCACGCGGGGTCAGGAATTGCAACTGCGCTTGCAATCCACGGTCGAAGGCCTATCGATTGCGGCGATTTCTTATTATGTGGTCAGCCTCTGGCATTACGCCATCAAGGCCTTGATCGCTGCGGGCTTGCCGCTCAATCTTGAAATCAGCGTTGGACTCTCTGTGCCCTTGACACTGTGGGGTGTCTGGCACATCACGCGCAGCGTTCACGCGACCTTGAAGGGCAAATAAGCCGCTATGAAAACAGCGCCAAAGGGCTGACGCCAACAATTACGCGGTGGGCATACCCCGCAATGAGCAGCCAAGCACCTGCGCCTATCGCGACGGTAAAAACAGTTTTCTGCACTGAGACTTGGCTATTGGGAACTGCCCCCAGAAGCGCCCTGCGTTTTCTGCACGCCCTGAAGTCAAGCACCGCCCACACCAGAAAACTACCAAACAAAATGATTCCGGCCAAGGTGCCGTTGGACACAAGATGGGCCAAGGCCCAGGTTTTGACAGCAAGAATCATGGGGTCCTTCAGGGCAAGCTTGATGGCGTTTTGGGGCACATAGGCAGCGGTCATCAATATCGAAGCCAACAGATTCAGAAATACGCTGATGTGCCAGGTCCAAAGTGGGGGCTCCCAAACAACATGGACCGGCGTCCTGGCTTGTTCAAAACCCACGACGAGGAGTGAAAACCCAATAATCGAAAGCAAAGAGTACGCGCCCTTCCAACGACCGGGACCCCAGTTTTCTATACAGCGCAGACGCCATTCTTCCGCAAATATTCGTACCGAATGCGCTCCCAAAAAAACGAGGAGGCCCATAATGAGAACGGTCATCCGAAGTCCCTCTGTTAAGTAAATCAAACCAAATCTGTGTTAGATCCCCAAGCCCGCTATTGGCGGGCAACTTAATAGTTGCGCACATTACATCCGCAACCGCTATTACACACCGAAACACGGTCGGCAAACCGACAAATTCCCGGCACACAAATTGCGTTTGCTGCATTGGCCCGCTGGCGCCACCCGCTCGCAGCGACCGACGCGTTGTTGCCCCGATGTCTATACCCCGTTTGAAGGAGAGATTGCCATGTTGAAGCAGATTTTGACGTTTTTGAAACTACCGTCTGACATCCGCAAATGGCTGACGGTCGCCGGTACAGGCGCCTTTGCGGCAGCCGCACTGGCTGCCCCAGCGCCCATCCCGCTTACCGCTTTGCAGGCCTTGGGTGAGAAAATTTTCCATGACACGGCGCTCTCCGAACCCCGTGGAACCGCCTGCGCCAATTGTCACCAGGCCAAAACCGGGTTTGCCAATCTCAATGGGTCGCGTATCGGCGTTCCATTGGGCAGTTTGCCCAATGCATTTGGCATGCGCAGCGTCATGCAAAACTCCTACAGCAGCTTTACCCCGCCTTTTGGATTTCGGGTCACGGAGGGCGATGTCGATCCGATGGGCGGCTTCTTTTGGGATGGCCGCGCTGACACCCTGGCCCAACAAGCCCAAATGCCGTTTCTCGCGGCCAACGAAATGAACAACAAAGACGGCGCCGCCGTAGTATCAAAAATAGCCGCCGGGCCGTACGCCAAACAAATGACCGATCTGTTTGGCAAAGATATATTCAAAAACAGCAACGCGGCATTTATGCGCGTAGGTCAAGCCATAGCAGCCTTCGAGGCGAGCAATGCATTTCAATCATTTAGTTCGCGGTATGACGCCTACATGCGGGGTGAAGTCAAATTCACACAAGCCGAGTCCAACGGAATGAAGTTGTTCATGGACAGCGGCAAGGGCAATTGCGCCAGTTGCCACCTGATGAACCCCACATCATCTAAGCCCACGGATAATTTATTTACTGATTTTGCCTATTACGCCACCGGTATTCCACGCAATAAGGCGATTCCTGCCAATGCCAACCCCTCGTATTTTGACCTTGGGCTTTGCGGACCGCAAAGAACCAAACCAGCGCTAACAGCCAATGTCCCCACATCGGTCAATATCGAAAAATTCTGTGGCACTTTCAAAATGCCATCCCTGCGCAACGTAGCGCAGCGCCAGGTGTTTATGCACAATGGAGTTTTCGATAATCTGCGTGATGTTGTGCGCTTTTATGCTACGCGCAATACCGATCCCAAACGCTGGTACGGCCCGACGGGCCAGCCCAACGATTTGCCAGTGGCCTACTTGCCCAATATTATCAATGACCGTGCGCCATTTAATCGAGCCGCCAACGCGGGGCCCGCTTTGACGGACCGGGAAATCGACGACATAGTCGCTTTTCTCAAAACCCTCAGCGACGCCACGACTGCCTCTGGAATTAATATGCCGCCGCCGTTAGCAAATATCAGCATTAACCCCTTTTCCCCGCCGGCTAAGCCGCTGGGCATGCGATAAATAGGCAATTCTGCTAGCATCGCTTGTCTTTTTTCACAATGGAGTTAATGATGAAATATAGGTTCTCATTCGACAAGTTAACCCTCGGTATGGTGCTTGTCCTTGCAAGTGCATCGGCCAGCGCGCAGCTTATGCAAGTGGTACTCTCTGGCGCGCAAGAAGTGCCGCCCGTGAGCACCCAGGCAAGCGCAAAAGGTACGATTTCAGTGGGCGCTGACCTTGCCATCAGCGGAAGCGTCAGCACGACCGGCGTTGAGGGAACCATGGCGCATATTCACAAGGCACCAGCGGGTCAAAACGGCCCCGTTGTTGTGCCCATGGTGAAAACGGCAGACAATATCTGGTCTATCCCGGCGGGTGCCAAACTGACAGAAGCGCAGTTTCAAGACCTTAAAGATGGCAATCTTTATATCAACGTGCACAGCGCAGCCCATAAGGGCGGCGAAGTCCGGGGGCAGTTAAAGCCCTAATGCGCAAGTGCCTCTTGGGGCGTGTCCCCAAGATGCTCATTTGACCAGGCTGCCGTGCGCGCCAAGCCCAATAGGCCCAGGGCTACACCGATATGCAAGTAGTCCCCTGGCACAAGCCAAACCATGGCGCTGAATTTGGCGGCAAAAAGCAGCAAGCCGGTCAACATGCAGGCGCTGGCCAGCGCCGCGGCCCACCAAGTGCGTTTTACCGAAACCCCCACCAGCGCCAAAACCGATAACACCGTCAAAACGTCCAACAACATGCGTTTTTGGGCAACAGTTACCAGCAGAAGGCCCAGTACAGCCATGGCGACCGAGAAAATCACGGTGAATTTAAGTCGTTGTGCCACCGCCGAATCGGGCCAGGCGAGCGACACCGCAAGCAGCGGGAATGCGACGCTGGCCCCCATCAAGGACGCAAACTGGTGCCAAGGCACGAGCGGGTAGAGCGCAGAAAAGCGCAGTACGCCAAGAACGGCCGCTGATCCGAGAAGCGCAGCGGCCATGCGCACCGCCAGTGGCAAGTTTGTACGGGTGAGCACCCAAAGGCACACCAGCGACAAAAAGCCATCGGTGTAGGCCAGGCTAGACATGGGCGGCTTTCTGAATACGCGGACTCTGCCACAGCAAGCCGACCACGAAGTAAAACAGCAAGGCGCCAGCAGCGATCGCCAAGGACGGGCCGGTGCCCAGGTTTTTTTGCACCGCCAGGTAGTAGCACAAAACCAACAGTCCCAAAGCACAGCTGATCAGGCCGACCCAAAGCATCCATGGTGGGGCCGGGGTATCAAAGCGCTCAAACTGCGCGGGCACGAACTCCGGCAGCGGGGTCGCGCCTGCGGGCTGCCAGGATGGGCCCGCGAAAACACACATCAATTTATTGCGCCAGCCCGGGGTGCTGCGCACCGCCTGCCAAATAAGAACGTAGTGATTGACATTGCCCCAGATGGGGTTCCAGCTGTGCAGCGGTTTGCGAACGCCGTAGACCACGGGCTCAGACGCCCGCTCGTCGGCGTAAGTACCGAACATCCGGTCCCATACACTGAATATGCCGCCGTAATTCTTATCAAGACAGTAGTCGTTTTGTCCGTGGTGAACACGATGGTTGGAAGGCGTAACCAAAAACCATTCTAAAAATCCCAAACGCCCGACCAAGCGGGTATGCACCCAAATTTGGTATACCAAATCAATAAATCCAACCGCCAAAAACACCTTCAGCGGAAAACCCAGCAGCGCCAAGGGAATATAGAAAACCCACTTGAAATAAAAGCCTGTGGCCGACTGGCGCAAAGCGGTCGATAAATTGAACTCTTCGCTGCTGTGGTGAATAACGTGGGAAGCCCAGAAGAAATTCACTTCATGGCCGGTGCGGTGCACCCAATAATAGAAAAAGTCATACAAAACCAAAGCCAAAACCCAGGTCAAGGGGTTGGCCGTATCCCAAACAAAAGCGCCGAACTTTTCCAGAATCAGGGTATACATGGACACGCTGATAAACGCCCCCAAAGTAATCACAAACTGACTGGTCGCACCGATATTGAGCGAGGTAATCGAGTCTTTCAAGCGGTAAACCTGTACCCCGCGTCGGTGGGCGACAAAGAGTTCGACGGCAATCATCAGCAGCGAAACCGGTACAACAAGAAGGAATGGGTTCATGAGATTCTTCGCTAAAAATAAGAATGATGGGTAAGGGCTGAACTTCAACGCCAAAACCCGACCCCGCGTATTGTGGGCCCGGCCAATATCCCTGACCTTAACAGGGATATTGCTTGCTGAAAACGGGGGGTAATTTGCGCCACCAATTTCTCGTTTGCAGGTGTTTTCAATTGGGCAATCAGTGGCGTTGTGCGCGGCATCCGATGATTCTATATTTGAAAATATTATTTCACACGCAAACTGAGGCCCCGATAATCCTAAGAGTTATTTAGATTACAGCTTATTTACTGAGATGGCGTGGGCCTTCTATTGAATACCTTTCCATGAAAACTTCTTTGATCTGCTTCGTGCTTGGGGCGTGCCTAGCCGCAACCCTGGCGCCCGTGGCGCAAGCGCAAACCACCGCCTCGGCACCCCGCACCTACGCTTTGCATGGCGAGCGCCTACTGGCCCAGCGCAGCTACCTGGCCAGCCCCGCCGGCCAAAAAAGCCCCGAGTTAGCACAATTGTTGCGCGATGCGGACCAGGCCCTGCGCCTGCGCGAAGCCTCTGTGATGGACAAAACAAGCGTGGCTGCCAGCGGCGACAAGCACGACTACTTCAGCATGGGCCCCTACTGGTGGCCCGACCCGCAAAAGCCCAACGGCCTGCCCTACATCCGCAAAGACGGCAAGGTCAACCCCGAAAGCCGTACCGGCAACGACCACCTGGCCATGAGCGCCACTTGCCGTGCCGTCGAAACTCTGGGCCTGGCCTTTTGGTTTACCGGCCAAGAACGTTACGCGGCCAAAGCCGCTGCCCTCGCGCGCACGTGGTTTTTACAGCCCGCCACCCGCATGAACCCGAATTTGCAGTACGCACAGGCCATCCCCGGCATCACACCAGGGCGGGGCATCGGGCTCATCGACGCGCGCCACTTCATCAATTTGCAAGACGGCCTGGCGCTCCTAGCGGGCTCGTCTTCTTGGACGGCGGCGGACCAAAGCGCCATGCAGACCTGGTTGGGCGCCTATTACCAATGGCTGCGCACCAGCGCCAACGGGCAAGACGAGGCCGACGAGCTCAATAACCATGGCACGTGGTACGACGCGCAGGCCGTCGCCTTGGCCTTGGGCACCGGACACCTGGATGAGGCCCGGCGCATTTTGCAAGCGCTGCCCGAAAAGCGCTTTGCCGTACAACTCGACGCCCAAGGCAATCAGCCCCGTGAATTAGCGCGCACCAAGTCGCTGAGTTACTCGCTGTTTAACTTGCAGGCCTACCTGATTTTGGCGCAGCTAGGGCAAGCCGCTGGCGTCGATGTCTGGAAACTCGCCACGCCCGACGGCAAAAATCTGGCCAGCGCGCTGCACGCCATCGCGCCTTACGCCGACCCGGCCAAGCCCTGGCCGCAAGCCGACCTGGAAGAAGGCGACCGCGCCAAAATCCTGCCGCTGCTGGTGCAAGCACTGCAACTGGGCGAAGACCCGGTGTTGCGCGCCGTGGTCAAGGCCCACCCGGGAGCGCCGACCCTCTTGCTGCGAGCGCCCTAGCTTGGTAACTTAGCCCTTAACAATCACTCACCGGCGTACAGCAAAACAATCGCCCGCGCCTCGATGGCCTGGCCCAGCCCCACAGGGCCCATTTTTTCAGCCGTTTTGGCCTTGACGTTGACGCAGTCCGGCGCAATGCCCAACACCTGGGCAATGCGCGCGCGCATCTCGCCAATGTACGGCGCCATACGCGGAGCCTGCGCGATCACGGTGCTGTCGACGTTGCCGATGGCGTAGCCCTTGGCCCGGACAATGCGCGCTGCCTCCGCCAGCAGGACAGCCGAATCGGCGCCTTGGAACTGTGCCTCGGTGTCGGGGAAATGGCTGCCAATATCACCCAAGCCCGCAGCGCCCAGCAGCGCGTCGGTAATGGCATGCAGCAAGGCGTCGGCGTCCGAGTGGCCGAGCAGGCCCTTGTCAAACGGCAGGGTGATGCCGCCCAGCACCAAGGGCCGACCGACCACCAGGGCGTGGATGTCCCAGCCCTCGCCGATACGAAATGGGGGCAGTGTGCTCATGGCGCAACCTCGGTAGATGCGCTGGCGCGCAAGGCCAACAAGGCCTCGGCCAACGCGAAGTCTTGGGGATAGGTGACTTTGAAATTGTGGGCGCTGCCCGGCACCAGCAAAGGCTGGCGCCCCGCCATCTCGATGGCGCTGGCCTCATCCGTCACCCCGGCAAAGCCGCCTTCGGCGCGCACGGCCAAAGCGGCATACAGGTCGCCCAGGCGGAACATTTGTGGGGTTTGGGCCAGCCATTTGTCCTCACGCGCCACGGTGGCCTGCACGCGCCCGCCGCGCTCGGCCTTCAGGGTGTCGGGCAATGGCAGGGCTAAAAGACCGCCCACAGCGTCGGGCAAACAAGCGTCGATCAGGGCGTCCACCTGCGCCGGGGTAATCAGGCAGCGCGCCGCATCGTGCACCAGCACCCAGTCAGCATCGCGCACGCCACGGGCGCGCAAGGCCTGTAGACCTTGGAATACGCTTTGCGCCCGGGTGCTGCCGCCGCAATCGGCCCGGTCAAAGTGGGCCGGCCAGGGCGCGCCCTGGGGCCACACAAAATCATCACCGGGCGAGAGCACCACCAAGCCACCAACCACCCGGGGCACCGCGCCCAAGGCCGCCAGGGTGTGCAAGACCAGGGCTTGCCCGGCAATGGGCTGGTACTGCTTGGGCTGGGCGGTACCCGCCCGGCTACCGGCGCCGGCGCAGGGCACCAGAACAAAGCAGCGCGGCGGTGCAGCAGGCTCAAAGGGCGCGAAATTGCGCAGGGGGGCGTCGGGGACGGCGGTCATGGTGTTTGGGCCATTCTAAAATCAGGCCAGTTCCTGTTTTTTCACCCCCGTACACCCCCTCTTTGGGCTTACGGGGGTTTTTGTATTTTTACCACCCTATGCATCTGCCCTCGCTTGCCACCGGAAAACGCTTTACCCTGCCCCGCCCGGTGGGCTCGGCCGATGCCCTTTTGTTGGCCCAACTGGCTGAGCGCGAAAAGGCGGCCGGCCGCATCACTGCCATCGTCACCGCCGACGCCACCGACGCGCAGCGCCTGCTCGAAGAAATCAACTTTTTCAACCCCGATCTGCGCTGCGCCCTGTTTCCAGATTGGGAAACCCTGCCTTACGACAGCTTTTCGCCGCACCAGGACCTGATCAGCGAGCGCCTGGCCACGCTGTGGCGCATCAGCCAGCACGACAAGGCCCAGGGCGCCGATGTCGTGCTGGTGCCGGCCACCACCGCGCTCTACCGGCTGGCGCCGCCGGCCTTTTTGGCGGCCTACACTTTTGAATTCAAGGCCAAGCAAAAGCTTGACGAGGCCAAGCTCAAGGCCCAACTCACGCTGGCGGGCTACAGCCATGTCACGCAAGTGGTCAACCCCGGCGAATACGCGGTACGCGGCGGGCTGATTGACCTCTTTCCCATGGGCTCGCCGGTGCCGTTTCGGGTGGATTTGTTTGACAACGAGATCGACAGCATCCGCACCTTTGACCCCGACAGCCAGCGCAGCCTGTACCCGGTGCCCGAGGTGCGCTTGCTGCCCGGGCGCGAGTTTCCGATGGATGAGCCCGCGCGCGCCAAGTTCAGGAGCCGCTGGCGCGAGCTGCTTGAGGGCGACCCGACCAAGAGCCGTATTTACAAAGACATGGGCGCAGGCGTGGCCACCGCCGGCATTGAGTACTACCTGCCCTTGTTTTTTGATGCGACCGCTACCGTTTTTGACTACCTGGGCGAGGCTGCCACCGTGGTGCTGCACGGCGACTTGGAGCCCGCTTTTGGCCGCTTTTGGCAAGACACCAAAGACCGCTACCGCATCGTGCAAACCGACCCGGAGCGCCCAGCCTTGCCGCCCGAGGCCTTGTTTTTAAGCGCCGAGCAGTTTTATGCCTGTGCCAAGACCTATGCACAGTTGTCCGTCCGCCCGGCCGCCGAGGGCGACACCGAAGCCTTTTCCGAACTGGCGCCCATGCCCGCCGTCGCGGCGCTGCGCGGCGCGCCCGACCCGCTGGTGCAGCTCAAAGCGCATTTGGCACAGGCGGCCGGGCAAGGGCAGCGCGTGTTGGTCTTGGCCGAAAGTGCGGGGCGTCAGGCCAGCTTGCTCGATTTTCTGCACGCCAGCGACCTCAACCCGCCCTCGTTTGACTCGCTACAAGAGTTCCTGGACAGCGACGAAGCGCTGGGCATGGGCACGGCAGCGCTCAACGTAGGTTTTCGCTGGCTGGAGCGCGGCATCGACTTGGTGACCGAGACCGAGCTGTTTGTCGCCGGCCCCACCACGCGCAGGCGAAAAAAGCAGGAACAAGTCAGCGACGTCGAGGCGCTGATCAAAGACCTGAGCGAGCTCAAGGTGGGCGACCCGGTGGTGCATTCCTCGCACGGCATCGGACGCTATTTGGGCTTGGTGAATATGGATTTGGGCCAGGTCGATGCCCAGGGCATGGCGCAGCTGCAAGAGTTTTTGCAGCTGGAATACGCCGACAAGGCCACGCTGTATGTGCCGGTGAGCCAGCTGCAGCTGATCAGCCGCTACACCGGCGTCAGCGCCGAAGAGGCGCCGCTGCACCGCCTGGGCAGCGGCCAGTGGGAAAAAGCCAAGCGCAAAGCGGCCGAGCAAGTGCGCGACGCCGCTGCCGAGCTGCTGAACATCTATGCCCGCCGCGCGCTGCGCCAGGGCCACGCCTTCCGCTACTCGGCGCAGGACTACGAAACCTTTGCCAATGACTTCGGCTTTGAAGAGACGGCCGACCAGCGCGCCGCGATACATGCCGTGATCCAGGACATGATCAGCCCGCGCCCCATGGACCGGCTGGTTTGTGGCGATGTGGGCTTTGGCAAAACCGAGGTCGCGCTGCGCGCCGCCTTTGTGGCCATTACAGGCGGCAAACAAGTGGCGGTGTTGGCACCGACCACACTCTTGGCGGAGCAGCATTTCCAAACGTTGGTGGACCGCTTTAGCAAATGGCCTGTGAAGGTGGCCGAGATCAGCCGCTTTCGCTCCGGCAAAGAGGTCACTGCCGCCCTCAAAGGCGTGGCCGACGGCACCATCGACATTGTGGTGGGCACGCACAAGCTGCTCAGCCCGGGCACGCATTTCAAGGACCTGGGCCTGCTGGTCATCGACGAGGAGCACCGCTTCGGCGTGCGCCACAAAGAGGCCATGAAGGCCATGCGGGCCGAGGTCGATGTGCTCACGCTCACGGCCACGCCCATTCCGCGCACCATGGGCATGGCACTCGAAGGCTTGCGCGACCTCTCGGTCATCGCCACCGCCCCGCAGCGCCGCCTGGCGATCAAGACTTTTGTACGCACCGAAGGCAATGGCGTGATCCGCGAAGCAGTGCTGCGCGAGCTCAAACGCGGCGGGCAAATTTACTTTTTGCACAACGAAGTAGAGACCATAGAAAACCGCCGCGCCAAGTTGGAAGAACTGCTGCCCGAGGCGCGCATTGCGGTGGCCCACGGCCAAATGCCCGAGCGGCAACTTGAAGCCGTGATGCGCGACTTTGTAGCCCAGCGCTACAACTTGCTGCTTTGCTCCACCATCATCGAAACCGGTATTGATGTGCCCACGGCCAACACCATAGTCATCAGTCGCGCAGATAAATTTGGTCTGGCGCAGTTGCACCAATTGCGCGGACGCGTGGGCCGCAGCCACCACCAGGCTTATGCCTACCTGATGGTGCCCGACCTGGAAGGCCTGACCAAACAAGCCAGCCAACGCCTGGATGCGATTCAGCAAATGGAAGAACTGGGCAGCGGCTTTTACCTGGCCATGCACGACTTGGAGATTCGCGGCGCGGGCGAAGTGCTGGGCGAAAACCAGAGTGGCAATATGCTGGAAGTGGGCTTTCAGCTCTACAACGAAATGCTGGCCGAGGCGGTGCGCTGCCTCAAAGCCGGCATCGAGCCGGATTTGCTCAGCCCGCTGAACGCCACCACCGAAATCAATCTGCATTCGCCCGCGCTCTTGCCTGACGATTATTGCGGCGACGTGCATTTGCGCCTGAGCTTTTACAAAAAACTGGCCACGGCCCAGAACGGCGACCAGATCGACCGCCTGACCGAAGAAATCGTGGACCGCTTTGGCAAGCTGCCGCCGCAAGGGCAGACGCTGATCGACGTGCACCGCCTGCGCGTGCTGGCAAAGCCTTATGGCGTGGCCAAAGTGGACGCCGCGCCGGGGCTGATCAGCATCAGCTTCAAAAAAGACGCGCCCATCGAGCCCATGCGCATCATCGAGCTGATCCAGAAAAACAAACACATCAAGCTAGCGGGCAACGACAAACTGCGCATAGAGCGTGCCCTGCCCGAACCCAAAGCCCGGGCGCAAATGGTGCGCGATGTGTTGCGAAGCTTGGGACAGCCGGTGGCGATAACTGAGAAGGCCTGAAAACGTATAATTGCCCCACACTTATACGCGGAAATGGAGTGCAGCATGGGCCAAGTCACTATTTACGTCGAAGACAGCGCGCTGGAGGCGGCAAAACAGGCGGCTGAAAAGTCCAAGGTCTCGGTCAGCCAATGGTTTGCCAAGTTTGCGGTGGAAGAAAAGCGCAGGCAAACCCAGGACTGGGATAGCTTTTTTGCCGAAATCGACGCCCTGGGCGGATCGCCCGACGATTTCCCCAGCTTGGAAGAAATTCGCGCCAACGAAGTGCCCGACCTGCCCCGCGAGCCCTGGTAGGACACAGACATGGCCTTTTTGCTGGACTCCAATACCGTTATCTATTTTTTCAAAAATGCCGGCCAAGTGCGTGAGCATATGCGCCAGCACGAAGACCAAGACTTCAAGCTGTGTACGCCGGTGATTTGGGAGTTGCTGACAGGTGCCAACAAGGCGCGCGACAGCAGCGCACAACATGCGCGGCTTGCGCTTTTTCAGGCGCGTTTTGAACTACTGCCCTTTGACCTGGCAGCGGCCCGCCATGCAGCGCAAGTGCGCGCCCAGCTCGAAGCCCAGGGAACACCCATCGGCGCGGTGGACACCATGATCGCGGGCGTGGCCCTGGCCCATGGGCTTATTCTGGTAACGCGTAATGTGCGCGAGTTTGAACGGGTGCAGGGCCTGCAAATACAAAACTGGTTTGAGGCCTAAGGCGCCCGCCTGCTTGCGTCGCATCCACTGTACTTACTCAACATGACAACACCCGCTCCCGGCCTGGTACTCCAAGGCATCACCGCGCCACTGCGCCTGTCTAATTTCAAACTCATCGCCTTTGACATGGACTCGACCCTGATCAACATCGAGTGCATCGACGAAATCGCTGATGCCGCCGGGCGCAAGGCCGAGGTGGCTGCGATTACCGAGGCGGCCATGCGCGGCGAGATTGCCGACTACAAAGCCAGCCTGCGCCAGCGCGTGGCCTTGCTGCGCGGCGTAAGCGTGGCGCATATGCAGCAAGTGCTAGACGAGCGCCTGCGCCTGAACCCCGGCGCTGCCGAGCTGGTACTCGCCTGCAAAGCGGCGGGCCTAAAAACCCTGTTGGTATCGGGCGGCTTTACGTTTTTTACCGATGCGGTGCAAGCCATGCTGGGCATCGACTGGACGCGCTCGAACGTGCTGGAAGTGCAAGACGGATTGTTAACCGGTCGGCTAGTGGAACAAGCCTGGGGCGACATTTGCGACGGCGAAGAAAAGCGCCGCATGCTGCTGCACACCTGCGCCAGCATGGGCATCGCGCCCGCCCAAGCCATTGCCATGGGCGACGGCGCCAATGACTTACCCATGATGGCGGAAGCTGGCCTGTCCGTGGCCTACCATGCCAAACCGGCGGTGCGGGAGAGGGCGATGGTGGCAATAAATAGCGGGGGCTTGGATCGCTTGCTGGAAGTGTTTTAGCTGTTGAGCCGATCCGATGCCGATTTGAGATCGCCCTTGGCTTGAACCAGCGCACCGGCCTTACCTAAACCAAAGGCTGGCATGTTCGCATACACATTCTCGTAAGTGCCTGGGCCGGCTTTGTAGGTTTCGTGCCATATGCCCACTGCGCCATCGGTTCCGATAGATTTGTTAAAGGCTTGCCACGCCGGTAAATGCGCAGAGTCCTTGTTTTTGGCATAGTCCATCAGTTGCTCGATGGACCGCCAATACTGAACCAGAATGATGGTGCGCGAAAACCACATTTCATGATGCAACAGCCCCAGTTCGGGTTGGGTGTAAAGCTCTTTGAGCATTTTTGGCATTGCGCTAAAGACCGGCAGCAATTTATGAAGCATTAAAGGCTTATTGATCCGCATGCCAATCAGAAACACCACAAAGTCGCCCTCCATCTTTGCGGTCATTCGGTCTTTGTAAATCATGGGTATAGCCTTCAATAAAATTAAACCAGGTAGTCTCCCGGTAGGTCAGCCAAAGAGCGGTCTTTGTGCTTGCCATAGAGCATCGTCATCGAAACCATTTTTGTGCAAGTCCTCAGGGTTCATTGCGCAAGCGGCAAGGCCAGCCATTGCAGCATGGCGAGATGTAGTTGTGCGGGCTGGTCCAGCATGACCCAGTGGCCGCAGGGCAGGCCCAACACTGTATTGGCTGGCTGCGCCTCCAAGTGCGCAAGCCAGCGGCGTGAGTGAAACATAAAGGGCTTGCGCTTGCCATAGACAAACATCATAGGCATGGGCAGTTGCACCTGGGCAGCGTGTGCAAGGCCGCCAGCGGCGCCCAGCCATTGCATGGCGTAGGGATAGTTCATGCGGTGCGTGATGCGCTCAGGCGCCGCCGGACAACCCAGCCAGCGCGCCATAGCGCGGGTCATGCGGGTGCCCAGCGTGCCGCCAATTTTCCAGGCCAGCGCCAGCCAAAACTGGTAAACAAACACCGCCAGCGCCTCGCGCACGCGCCATTCGCTGCGCAGCGCCTCCGCGTTGTGGTCGCCCACATCCAGCGCAATGACGCGGGCCACACGCTGCGGATGGCGCATCGCAAACTCGTAGCCAAACACGCAGCCCCAGTCATGCAGCAGCAGGACGATTGGCCGGTCCGGGCTGAGCTGGTCGGCTACCGCCAGCAGCAGGCTGCACAGGGCATCGAGCGACACGGCCTGCGGCCCGTCTTCAAAGCCGGGCAGGGTCAGGCGGGCGCAGCGAAAGCGCGCTTGCAGGGCTGCAACGGTGCCGTCCCACAAGGCCAAGGTATCGGGCCACCCATGCACCATGAGCACCACCTGCCCGTGCGCGCCGTCACACTCGACGCGCGTGCCTTGAACATCGATGGCCATGGCGCGCGCTTAGTTGATGCGCAGTACGCGGCCCAGAGTGGGCACATGTACGACGGGCTTCATGCGGAAATACAGCTTGAGCACCGCCGAGTCCAACTCACCCGTGACGCGGTTTTTGCCTTGCTTAAACACCGTGAAGCGGTCGCCGCCGCCGGCGATAAAGGTATCCACCACCACGCGGTAGGTCGCGTCCGTAGACATGGGCTTGCCGTCCAGCATGAGCGATCCGGGCACCACACGCCGCCCCTGTCCGGGTGCGGCGCCGCTGGGGGCCGATGCGTCCCAGGTGTAGCTAAAGCCCTGCGAGACAGCCATGATTTGCCCGTTGCCGGTCTTGCCCTCCCACTGCTGCTCGAGCACGCGCACAATTTGCGCGCCGGTCAGGTCCATGCTGATCAGGTTGTTGGCAAAAGGTATCACGCTGAACAACTGCCCGAAGGTTACGCTCAGCGAGCTGCTCAGGTCGCCCCGGATACCGCCAGGGCCTACCAAGGCAATCTGTGCGCCCGGGTGGCCGCCCTGCGGTGCAGAAGCGCCGGTCAGAAATGCATCGGCGATCAGGGCGCCCAAAGTGCTTTCGCCTGCCGGCGAAGCTTGGCGCAGCAAGGGGGCGGCGATGCGCCCGACCACGATGTCGGCCATGGTGGCACTGAGATCGCCATAGCGCGCGACCAAGGCAGAAAGCTGCGGATCGGCCGCCAGAGGCGCGTAGTCGCCGGTGTCTGGCGGGTTGTTGCGGTCGTTGACGACCACGTGGTTGCGCGCCTCTTTGGATAGGATGGCGCCGCTTTGGCGATCTACCACCAGGTCAATCTTGGTAAGCAGGCGGCCGTAGTAGCCCGACTGCGTAATCAGCCGCCCGTCCGGGCGCGTGCAAACGTACTCTTGGTGGGTATGGCCGCTGACGATCAGCGCTACGGCGGGGTCCAGCTTGTCGGCGATGCCCACAATGTCGCCGCTAAAACCGGGGCAGCTCGGGTCTTGCGCGAAGCGGGCGGTGGTCATGCCACCTTGGTGGATGAGCAGCACAATGAATGCCGCCCCCTGCTGCTTGAGCTCGGGCACCAGGCTGTTAATGGTTTGTACCTCGTCAACAAACTGCACGCTTTGCACCCCGGCGGGAATCACCATGCTGGGCGTGTCTCGCAGGGTCAGGCCGATAAAGCCCACTTTGATGCCGTCCATCTCCCGAATCGCATAGCCCGGAAACAAGGGTTTGCCGGTGGCTTTGACAATCACATTGGCCGCCAGGTACTGAAATGTAGCGCCGGCAAACTGTCCGTCACGCATGCAAGTGTCTTTGCCCACCACACCGGCCGTGCCGTCGGCATTGGCCGGGAAGCATCCGCCCGACTGCAGGCGAAGCAGCTCCTGGGTGCCTTTGTCAAACTCGTGGTTACCCACGCTGGTGAGGTTCAGGCCCAGGTAGTTGAGCACTTCCACCGCGGGTTCATCATGAAACAGGCCCGAGGCCAGCGGCGTAGCCCCAACCAGGTCACCCGCGCCCACCACCAAAGTGCCAGTGGGGTTTTGGGCCTGGAACTTGCCAATCAACGTAGCCATAAACGCCGCACCACCGGCGTTCAAGCGCTTACCTGCGGGGTTTTGCGGATCAGCCACCCACACCGGGATGGAAGGGGGCAGGATATTGCCGTGCATGTCATTGATGGCGAGCAGGCTGATGCGGGCCTGGCCTTTGGACAGGGCAAGGCTTTGCGCCGCCAGCCATGGGCTGGCCAGCAAACCGAACACAACAAGCCAAGGAGTCAACCGCTGGCGCACAGGCAAATACTTAGGCATACATCAGCACCTCAAAAAAAACCGCAGGCGCGCAATCATAGGCGGGCCTGCGGTGTGTGTCACAGGCAACCGTTGCCGGTCGCCCGAAACTAAGCGTTGCTTAGAACTCGTACTTCAATGTCGCTTGAACGGCCCACTGGGACTCGCCAGCCACTTGACGCAGTGTCAAATCGTCCAGTGTCGAAACAGCATAGACATATTTGCCTGTGGTGGGGTCGATACCAGCGAAGTTCACAAAGCCACGACGGTTACCACCACCCGAACTGAACAGCATCTCGTTGGTACGGCCCCACTCTTTGTTCAGCAGGTTGCCCACGTTGAAGATGTCCAGGATAAGAATCGACTTGTGCTTGGGGCTGAATCCGGCCAGCTCCTGGCTCAGGCGCAGGTCAAAGTTGTGAACCATATCGCTAAAGGCGTTGTTGCGGCTAACCACACCACCTTTGGAATCGCTCAGCTCTTTAGAGCTGTTCACGATGGTCCAGAACTTGTCTTCATTGGCTTGCTTGTCAGCCGCTGTAGCGCCTGCAAAAAGCACATCACCCGAACCAGGGGCTTTGGGCACGTACAACAGGTCGTTACCCGAGACGCCGTCGCCGTTCATGTCGTTCTTGTAAACCCAGCTATAGGGTTTGCCTGCGCGGCCTTCATAGAACAGCCCGACGGTTGTCTTGTGGCTTCCAATGAAAACCGTGCTCCAGTTGATGGCAGCAGTAACACGTTCCTTGATCAAGTAAGCGGAGTTCGCATCCACCTCCTCGTTGGGGTTAAACACAGCGCGCGAGTTGAAGCTGGAGTTCGCCACCGACGATGTCAGCGGGCTCACCTCTGTCGCGCTTTGGCGGGTGTAGGCGACTTGCCAGCCCAGTCCATCGCGCTGCGGTTGCGACAAAGACAAAGTCAAAGTGTTGCCCGAGCCCAAGCTGCTCGAAGTTGCCATCGTTACGTTGGCGTAGGACGGGTTACTCAGCGCTTTGCTGCGAATACCCCATTCACCACCGCATCCGGACGCCGATGTCAAAGTTCCACCCGTAGTCGTATTCCAGCAAGTGGGGTCGTAGCCCTTGGGTGTGTAATACAACTCACGGCCATCAGGCCCGGTCCGGGTCGCTGAGCCCAAGTTCAGCTGCTTGTAATACAGGCCTGCTTTGGTCTTGGTAAACAGGACCTCCGCACCAGCCACCAAGCCACCAAAGGGCAATTCGCCCTCGTAAGCGAGGTTCATCTTCCAGATCGACGGTTGCGTCAAGTTGGGATCGAGAAAATCGACGTTGGCAGCAGGAGGCGCATTGGAGAAATTGGTGGGCTGGTTGGCTGGATTGGCGCTAAAAATGCCGCCGGTGGTGCTGCAGCTGGCAAAGCTGCCGCCGCATCCGAAAATACGCGTAGCCAGTCCGGTGTTGGAATAGGGGTTGGCAAACCAAACCGCAGCAGCGGCGCCCTGGAACAGCCCCAGCCCACCCCGCACCTGGGCCTTTTCCTTTTGGTCCGCGTTCAGCGCATAGTTAAAGCCAATGCGTGGCTGGAACAAGGTCTGACCGTCGGGGGTGACCGAATTGTTCATCCCAAAGCCGCCAGAGTTGCGCGTACCGGTGGTTGTGCCGGCAGCGACCGCGCCTTGCACCAAGGCAGCTGCTGCTGCCGCGTTGTAATTTGGCTTATCCGGCAAGTTGGTCGTATCCAAACGGGCGCCAGCCGTGATAGTCAGCCGATTGCTGACAGTCCAAGTGTCCTGCAAAAAGAGTCCCGTGTTGGCCGAGCGGAAATTGGCTGCGCCTTCGGTCAATGTAGTGCCCGGGGCAGGAACTTGCACTTGGTAAGAGGACGGCCGTCCGAGTGCGAAGTTTTCCAAGACAGCCGCTGTAACTTGCGGCTCAGTCGCGGTGTTACAGGTAATTGCACCAAAGGAGTAGGTGTATGTCGCGCTGCTATTGACGCAAGAGAAGGTGTAGTCGCCATTGGCGCGCTGGAAGAAGGCGTTAAATGTCTTGGTTGCCGAGTAGTCGGCACCAAACTTCACATCATGGTCATTCAGTGCCCAATTGGCACCCAGATACAAGTCCTGGGTTTTTTGGCTCAGAACGTTAAATTGGCGGCTCAATTCAGTACCAAAATTCAATGAACGTGAGTTTGTCGAGCCGCCTGCCGGCGCGCCAGCCGGCAAGGCGCCCGAGAACGAAAGCGCAATCGAAGGCAGGTTGGCGTTATTTTGGGGAACGCTGTCGTAGTTGCGATTGGAGGCCTTGAACTCAGTAGAAAAGGTCGGGGTCCAATCGGCAAACCATTGACCAACCACCGAGTCGAGGTCTTTTTGTTGCTTCCACCAATAGGAGTCCAAACTCAGCGATGTCGAATTATTGAATCCATAAAAAGGCTCGCTTTGCTTGGTGCTAGCCAAACGCAGGTTGGCGCGGTGTTGCTCGTTGATATTCCAATCGACCTTTAGCATCAGGTCTTTCACCGTCACCGCGCCAGGCGCACCGACCGTTCCAGGATCAATCCCGTATTTGCTTTTCGCCAATGCACTGACTTGGTTGATCTGCGACTGGGAAATCATCACCGGGGTCAGCGAGCCGCCAATGGCGCCAAACTCCGGCTGCGAACGGTTGCTGGTGAACTCCTCGTAGTTGGCGAAGAAAAACAGCTTGTCTTGAAGAATCGGACCACCCAGGGTAAAGCCCTTGGTATCTTCTTTAAAGGGGGCGAACTTGCTGTAGGTGCCACCATTGAGCGTGCTGTACTTTTCGCCGACCATCTGGTCATTGCGGTACACGTAGTAAACGCTACCTTTCAATTCATTGGTTCCCGACTTCGTCACCGCGTTGATATTGGCGCCGGTGTAGTCTTTTTGGGTCACGTCGTAATTGGACAAATTAACCTGCACCGCCTGGATGGCGTCGATAGAAATCGGCTGCTTAATCGTCGGGAGTGTGTTGGCCTCCAGACCAAAGGTGTCATTGATCTTGACGCTGTCCACGGTAATCGTGTTGTAGCGGGTGTTTTGGCCTGCGGCCGAAATCTCGCCGCGCTCCTTGTCAGTTTGAGAAAAACGCGGATCCATCCGCGCATAGTCTTGCAAACTGCGCTTCACCGAGGCGAAGGCGTCTAACTCCTGGCGGTTAAAGCGGCTGCCGGCACCCATGGCCGTGTTATCCAGCGCACTGGCGCCTGCACCCGTTACCGTCACGGCGGCCAGCGCTTGCGCTGCATCTAAGCGCAGATCCAGGTTGGCAGTCTGCGCCAACTGCAAATAAACGCCTTCGCGCTTTTCCGTTTTGCCGTTTTTGGAAACCGTCACGGTGTAGGGCACGCCTACCCGCAGGCCGCGAATAAGGTAGCGACCTTGCTCATCGGTGCTCACCGAGTTGGTAGAGCCGGACTCTGCATGACCCACCTGCACCGTCGCACCGGCCACCGCTTGGCCATCGCTGCCGCTGATGCGCCCACCCAAGGACGAGCTGGTGTTTTGCGCCATGGCTGGAGCGACCAACATAGTGGTTGCCAAGCCTACAGCGCTCAGCGCCCAGGAAAATTGTGTTCGATTCAGTGCCATGAAAAATTGCCTTTCGCTAACGAATATTGTGACTTTCATAAATTTAACTTAACTATATGTCAAAAATGTTAAATTCATAATCTCAACGTACGCATGGCGCATCCGAAAATTGTCGGAATTTCGACGTTTTGTGGCGATCTATGCCGCATGCCCCTGCAAAGCGGGGAAATCGGGGAATACGGGGTTTAAATCGGCGTACGCTAAAAGTGGTACCCGCTGCAATCCAGGTCTCTAAAAATGACAAATTCGTGACAGCAAACAGCGTTGCGCGACCTTGATTGACAATAGCGCCACCCCGGCGCCAAGCCGCCTTGAGAGGACTTTGAACCCATGAAAGCCGTTTTCCCCGTCGCCGGTCTGGGCACCCGCTTTTTGCCCGCCACCAAAGCCAGCCCCAAAGAAATGCTGTGCGTGGTGGACAAACCGCTGATTCAATACGCGGTCGAAGAAGCCATCGAAGCCGGCTTTACCGAGCTTATCTTTGTGACCGGCCGCAGCAAGCGCAGCATCGAGGACCACTTTGACCGCTCCTTCGAACTCGAGCACGAGTTGCAGGCCAAAAACAAAACCGATTTACTCGCTCTGGTGCAAAACATCAAACCGGCGCATGTGAACTGTATTTATGTGCGTCAGGCCGAGGCCCTGGGCTTGGGCCATGCGGTGCAGTGCGCCGCCTCGCTGGTGGGCGAGGAGCCCTTTGCGGTGATATTGGCCGACGACTTGCTCGACAACCGCCCCGGCGTGCTGAGCCAAATGCTGGCCCAGTACCGCCACTACCGCAGCTCGGTCATCGCCGTCGAGCGCATTGACGTGTCCCAAAGCCGGTCCTACGGCATGGTGGCCGGCACAGACATCGCGCCGGGGCTGACCAAACTCTCGTCCATCGTCGAAAAGCCCGCCCCGGAAAACGCCCCCTCGGACATGGGCGTGGTGGGACGCTATATCTTCACGCCCTCGATTTTTAAGCACATCCAAGCCCTGCAGCCCGGCGCTGGCGGCGAGTACCAGCTGACCGACGCCATCCAAAGCCTGCTGCAGCAAGAGGCGGTGTACGCATTTGCCTACGAAGGCATACGCTACGACTGCGGCTCCAAGCTGGGCTATCTCAAGGCCAGCGTGGAGCTGGCCTTGCGCCACCCCGAGACTGGCGCCGACTTTCAGGGTTACCTGCGCGGCCTGGCCGACCGGCTTTAGGCCTTACAGCGCCTGCGCCAGGCGCGCCACGCCCTCGCGGATTTTGTCGGGGCCGGCGGTGGCAAAGCTCAGACGCAGCGTGGCCGGGTCGCCGTGGGCGCAATAAAACGGCATGCCGGGCACAAAAGCCACGCCCTTGGCGATGGCGCGCTGGGCAAATTCAGCGGCGTGGGTGGGTTTGCCCCCCGCACCGGTCAGCCGCGCCCACACAAACAAGCCGCCCTGCGGCGGTACAAAGTCCAAGGCATCACCCACATCCTGGCGCAAGGCCAGGGCCATGGCCTGCGCCCGCTCGGCATACACCGCACGCACTTTGGCCAGCGTCGCAGGCAAGCGCCCGGCGCGCAGGTAGTGCGCCGCAGTGGCCTGGGCATAGGTGCTGGTGTGGGCATCGCTGAACTGCTTGCACATGGTCGCCCGGGCCAGCAACTCGGGCGGCCCAACCATCCAGCCCACGCGCAAGCCAGGCGACAGTACCTTGGAGAGCGAGCCGCAATGCACCAAGAGGTCCCGACTGCCGGGCACCTCGCTGCTCAAGGCCAGCAAGCTGGGCGGGGGCGCCTGGCCGAAATACAGGTCGCCATAAGGGTCGTCCTCGACGATCAGGGTTTGGTATTTGACGGCCATTTGCAGCACCGCTTTGCGCCGCGCCAGGTCCAGCAGGCCGCCGCTGGGGTTGCCAAAGGTGGGGATCAGGTAGACAAATTTGGGCCGGTGCTCCAGGATCAGGCGCTCCAGCGCCTCGGTGTCAACGCCCTGCCCGTCCAACGGCGCGCTGACCAGGTCGGCGCCGTACAGACGGAAACAGTTGATGGTGGCCAAAAACGTCGGCCCCTCGACGATGACCTTGTCGCCGGGGTTGATCAGCACTTTGCCCAGCAAATCCAGCGCCTGCTGGCTGCCCGTGGTGACGATCAGCTGCTCGGCAGCGAGTTCGCGCACCCCCTTGCTGGCCATGAAGCTGGCCAACTCCTCGCGCAGCGGGCCGTAGCCCTCGGTGGCGCCGTATTGCAAGGCGGCGCCAGCGTCTTGGTCCAGCGCGGCCAGGGTGGCGGCGCGAATGCCGTCCACGTCAAACAATGCGCTGTCCGGAAAGCCGCCGGCAAAGCTGATGATGCCGGGCTTGCCCAAGAGCTTAAAGAGTTCGCGAATGGCCGAGGTCTCGACATTGTTGAGGCGGTCGGCAAAAACGGGGGCGGGCGCGCTGGACATTTGCGGTATCTTCCGATGGTCAAAACCCTATTGTCGCCAACTTCCAGCGTGCCCGTTTTGGGGCCCATGGCCAACACAGCGGCGCCCCAGCCCCACCATGAAACCAACGGCCATCTACCAATTCTTCAGCATCTTGCGCGCCGCCAACCCGCAGCCACAAACCGAGTTGCACTACGCCAGCGTCTTTGAGCTGCTGGCCGCCGTGCTGCTTTCGGCCCAGGCCACCGACGTGGGCGTGAACAAAGCCACGGCTCGCCTTTTTGGGGTGGCCAATACGCCGGAAAAAATCATCCACCTGGGGCTGGAGGGGCTGGAGCAGCACATCAAAACCATTGGCCTATACCGCAGCAAGGCGCGGCACCTGATGCAAACCTGCCATATCTTGATGGACCAACACGGCGGCCAGGTGCCCCGCAGCCGCGAAGCGCTAGAGGCTTTGCCAGGCGTGGGGCGCAAAACAGCCAACGTGGTGCTCAATGTCGCCTTCGGCGAGGCGACGATGGCGGTGGACACCCACCTTTTTCGCCTGGGCAACCGCACGGGCTTAGCGCCCGGCGCGACGCCGCTGGCGGTGGAGCACAAACTGCTCAAGCGCATCCCCGCTGAATTTCTGGTGGATGCCCACCACTGGCTGATATTGCACGGCCGCTATGTGTGCCAGGCGCGCAAGCCTTTGTGCGGGCAGTGTGCGGTTTTTGACTGCTGCGGGTTCAAGGACAAGCAGCGCTAGGCAGCTTAGGGGTGCGCATGACGACATATCGATTTCTTACGCGGACCCTCTTATTGTTTTTGGCGCTATGGCTTAGCGCTTGCGCGGGCTTTGATTCGGTTAAATTTTCTTCAAACCATATATCGCGAGACTACAACATACATCTCCCGATGGGGTACGGAAGTGAGAACCGGTATCCCTTGATGCTCGTGCTGCATGGAGATCCGAGCACCGCATGGCAAACCCAAATTTATACCGGCATGGATGAGGTGGCTGATAAAAACAAATTTATTGTTGTCTACCCAAATGCATTAAACAAAAGATGGGTGTCGCCAGAAAAAATAGAAATCGAAATTGAATATATAAAAAAGGTGCTCACTGACGTTGAAAAACGATACAACGTAGATGATAAAAAAATCTACTTTGTGGGATTATCCGGCGGTGGATTTTTTTTAACACCTTTGGCACAAGCGATACCTGAAAAGATGGCTGCCATGGTGTTGGTGGCCGCAACACGCATGCACTTTTCGCGCCCTGGTAGCAATATTTCGAATATCGAGTCAAGCCCGCAACAAAAGCCCATTCCTCTGCTTTTCATCATGGGCACAGCAGACTCTCTTTACAAGGGTGACATGAGGCGCAACATAACTTCCGCCGAAGACACAGTGCGTTTCTGGAGGCAAGTAAACCAATGCTTCAAAGTAACCGAAACTTACGCAATTCCTCCAAAAAATGATTCAAGCCCAACGTCAGTAAAGGTGCTGAAATATCAATCTGATATCGGGAAAGATGTCGTTTTTTATAAAATCGAAAATGGTGGTCACCACTGGCCCAACTCGCGCTTTAACGCCAATTATTTCGTTCGCGCCATGGGCGGGGACTTGGGGCCTTTGAACATGGACTTTGACACGAACCAAACCATTTGGGATTTTGTTTCGCGGCATTCTTTAGATGCAAGTCGTTGAATGCACGCGCAAAGGTGAGTTACCGTCAGTACTGGATCGATCTAGATTCAAATATCACGTCGGCAATGAAAATGCGGGGGAATTGGCCCACGGTCTTTTCTCTTTCCCCGCCAAATTGCTGGTCGACACCCGTCAGTGGTTAATCCTGTAGAGGCGATTGGCGATCGCAACAAAGCGCCTGAAATTCACCTGTTTTGGGGATGCAGCTTTTTCTGGAAAACGTTATCGTTTTCTCATTACCAACCGCAAGCCGGTTTTACCGACGTGATGACACATAAACACCCTTGGATAGGAGAAAAAATGCATCTTCAAGTAAGCGCGAGAGCATTAATCGTATTTACTCTTCTGAACCTATGGACATGCCTTGCGCTAGCCCAAGACCATTTGTATATAAAAATGCTGGAGCTAGCCCAGAAAAACAATGCCGAAGCGCAGTACCACATTGGCATGTTTTTAAACAACGGTATTGGTGTGCCGAAAGACCCCAAGCAGGCTTTTCGATGGTTTGAAAAAGGTGCACGCAATGGCGATATGCTGGCTGAATATAAAGTGGGGTGCTATCTTGGAGGTCAATTTGGCGATATTGTTCCTCTAGACGATGCTTTGGCGCTTGAGCACAAACTAAAGGCGGCAAATGCGGGATATTCTTTGGCGCAATATGACGTTTCCATCGTTTACCTAAAGCGCAACGATGTTGATAACGCGATCCGATGGACCCAGGCTGCCGCTGCGCAAGGCGTGTCCTTGGCACTTTACAACCTGTCCGTAAGCTATAAAGACGGCCGTGGGGTACCCGTCGACAAAGTACGCACCTATAGCTACTTTAAATTGGCCAAACTCTCGTCCGAAGGAAATATCTCCCAAAAGGCGCAATCCGCACTGGATGACCTCAAGCGGGACATGTCAGCCAATGAGGTCGAAGCTGCTGAACAGTTTGTTGCACATTGGAAACCCGAACCCACGCCTCTAACCCTCCTTGCCAAATCGGGCCTCTCAAGAGCCAAGAAAATGCTTGAGGAGATGTGAGACACCGGTCTGCCCAACCCCTCACCGCAGAAAAGCAATCGCGCACACCAAGATCAAGACGCCGCCCGGTCGAGGCTCCAGTCGCGCGGCTGCAGCAAACCGTCCAGCACGCCCGGCGCGAAATGCGTCTGGGCAAAGTCGGCTAAGCCGTCAAACACCACATCCAACGTGCGCACCCGCTGGCCGGCGCTGGCGCCGAACAAGCGCTCCAACACGGCAGCGTCTTCAAACAGCCCGTGCAAATACACGCCCAGCACATTGCCCTGCGCGTTTTGCCACCCCAGGCCTTGCGGCAACGCGGGGTGCACCGCCTGGTCGGCCCGACCGGCCTGCGCCTGGGTTTGCCCGTGATGGATTTCATAACCCTGCACCGCCAGCCCGGCCAGCGCCGCCCAGGGCGCGTCGGGCCGCGTGGCCATGGCGGCATCAAACTGCAAACGGCTGTGGCGCACCGTCTTGGCGGCTTCAAATACCGTGGTCAAAGGCAAAAGGCCCAAGCCCGGCGCATTGCCGTCGATGCCGTGGGGGTCGATCAAGGCCTCGCCCAACATTTGCAAGCCGCCGCAAATGCCCAGCACCGCACCGCCCGCGTGGGCGTGCGCGCTGATCGCACTGTCGAGCCCCTGGCTGCGCAGCCAGGCCAAATCGGCACTGGTGCTTTTGGAGCCGGGCAGGATGATCCAGTCGCGCCCGGGCTGCAGGGCGGCCAACTGCGTCGGGCTGCGCACCCATTGCAGGTGCAAACCTTCGATGTTTTTGAGCGCCTGGAATTCATCCAAATTGCTGATGCGCGGGTAGGCCAGCACCGCCACCGTGCGCTGCACCGTGCCGCTGGCGCTGCTGCGCTCGTCAAACACACCGTCTTCCTCGGGCAGGCCGTGTTGCCACCACATAGGCAGGGTGGCTACCGTAGGCACGCCGGTGCGCTCTTGCAGCATCTCGGGGGCCGGCGCCAACAAGGCCGGGTCGCCACGAAACTTGTTCAGCACAAAGCCCCGGATCAGGGCGCGGTGTTCTGGCGCCAACCAAGCCCAGGTGCCGTACAGATGCGCAAACGAGCCACCCCGGTCGATATCGCTGACCAGCAGACAAGCCGCTTGTGCATGGGCGGCCACGCGCATATTGACGATGTCGCTGTCATACAAATTGATTTCGGCGGGCGATCCGGCGCCCTCGATCACCACCACATCGTTGTCGGCGCGCAGCGCGTCCAGGGCGGCGGCAATCGTGGGCCAGACGTGTTCGCTGCGCGTGCGCCAAGGCATCGCCGAGAGTTCGGCGCTGACCTGCCCGATCAAAACCACCTGGCTGCGCGTGTCAGCCTCGGGTTTGAGCAGCACCGGGTTCATGCGCACGTCGGGCAAGGCACGCGCCGCCAGCGCCTGAAAATACTGGGCGCTGCCGATTTCGCCACCCGCACTGGGCGCAGCGTCCATACCATCGGCGCCACGGGCAGCAGCGACCACGCGGGCATTGTTAGACATGTTTTGCGCTTTGAAAGGCGCTACCTTGAGGCCCTGGCGGGCGTAGTAGCGGCACAGCGCGGTGGTGAGCCAGCTTTTACCGGCACCGCTGGTGGTGCCCAGCACCATGACACAGACGGCGGTCATGCGCGCTCCTGTTGGCTTGCGCGCGCTGCGCGCCGCGGCAGCACCAGCGCCTGGCCGTCCAAGGTATGCACAGCGATGCGTTGGTCAAACACCTGCTCCAAGGCGCGGTGGGTGCGCGTGTCGGCGCAAGCGCCTTGGTGCACCAGGCGCCCGTTGTGCACCATCAGCATCTCGTCGGCCTGCAGCGCCATGGACACTTCGTGCAACACGCTCAGCACGGTGGCGCCCGCGGCGACCAGGGTGCGCGTCAGGTCCATCCAATCGGCCTGGTGCGGTGGGTCCAGGTGCGACAACGGTTCGTCAAACAGAATCACCGGCGCCTGCACCGCCAAAGTGCGGGCCAGCAACACCCGCTGGCGCTCGCCACCAGACAAGGTGCCCATGCTGCGCTCGCGCCAGTCCCAGGCCTGGGTGCTGCGCAAAGCCTGCTCGGCCACTTGCAGGTCATGCGCCTGCAAGCCCGCCAGCCAGCCTTGGTGCGGCAAGCGCCCGAGCAAGACCACGTCCCAGGCGCGCAGATCCTCGCCAGCGGGTTCGTTTTGGCCCATCCAGGCCAAGCTGCGGGCGCGGTAGGCGGGGTTCATAGTCGCCACATCTTGGCCCAAAAGGCTGATCTGCCCCTGTGCCGGAAGCAATCCGGCCAGCGCCGCCAGCAAGGTCGATTTGCCCGCTCCATTGGGCCCCACAATGCTGACCCAGCGGCCCGCCGCCACCGAAAAATCCACGCCCTGCAACACCGGCCGCCCGCCCAAAGACACCTGCAAGCCGCGCACCTGCAGCGCTGGCGGCAGAGCGATTGACGCCGTCATTGCATCGCCCCTGCACCATGGGCGCGGCGCATCAGCCACAGCAAATAGCCGCCGCCCAGCAAAGCGGTGAGCACACCCACGGGCAATTCAGCCGGCGCAATCACCAGGCGGGCCAATAAATCGGCCGCCGCCAGCAGCAGCCCGCCCAGCATCGCCGCCAGCACCGCGCCGTGACGCGCCCCCCAACGCACCATGCGCCGGGTGATGTGCGGCGCGGCCAGCCCGACAAAGGCAATCAGCCCGGTGTGCGCTACCGCCGCGCCGGTCGCCAGCGCCAAAGTCAAAATCAAGACCCAGCGCATGGCGTCCACCGGCAGGCCCATGCTGCGCGCGGTGTGCTCGCCCAGCACCAGGCCATCGACCCAGCGCCCCAGCGCCCAAGTCACGGCCAGACCCACCAGCAAAGCGGCCAGCATCAGCGCGCAGCCGTCCCAGCCGACAAAGGCGGTGCTGCCCAACATAAAGCCTTGCATGCTTTGCAAAAGCTGCGGATGCATTTGCAAAACCAGCGAACTGCCCGCACCCAGCACCACCGCCACCACCACACCAGCGAGCAACAGGCGCAGGGTCTGCGCCACGCCCCGGGCCAGCGCAGCGGTCATTACCACCGCGACCATGGCGCCGGCAAAGGCGGCGCCCGTCAGCCCCACGCGGCCCAGCCAATGGACGTTGATCAACGCCCCATCCATGGCCACCAGCGCCAAACACACGCCCAGCGATGCGCCCGAAGCGCTGCCCAGCAAATACGGATCGGCCAGCGGATTGCGAAACACACCTTGGGCCAGCGCACCGGCCAGGCCAAGCAAGGCCCCGGACAACCAGGCGCCCACGCCGCGCGGCAAGCGAATTTGCCAAACAATTTGCGCCAGCATGCGGCCATCGTCATCGGCCCCGGCCTGCAAAGCGCGCAGCACCGAGGGCAGCGCGTCCATGCCACTGCTGCCCGCCAGCGTGCCCAGCGCCAGCAAAAGCAAGGTGAGTAGGCCCAACAGCAAGCCCAGGTGCAGCGGCCTATGAAACAAGTAGTGTTTCATAGGCTGTCCTTGGGAGGGTACAAGCGGCGCAAGCATTGGGCCAAGCGCAGCGCACCCTGGCCCATGCGCGGGCCGGCGCGCACCAGCACGTCGCCATCGTCTTTGTTAAAGGTGCAGACGCGGTGCGCTTGCAAAGCCCGCACTTGGCCCCAACCGGGGCGCTCGGCCATACCGGCCAAGCTGCTGTCGGCGACCACCACGATGTCGGGCTGGGACCGCACCACCAGCTCGGGGTTGATTTTGGGGAAAGGCCCCAGCTCGGGCCCCACAATATTGACCAGCCCCAGGCGCTGCAAAGTCTGGCCGATAAATGAAGAGGCGCCCGCCGCATACGGCCCGGTGCTGACCTCGAAATACACTTTTTTACCCCGCGCCTGCGCCGGCATCTGGGCCTGGGCGGCGGCGAAATCGGCGTCGATTTTGTCAATCACCGGCTGCGCATCAGCCACGCCAAGCAAAGTGGCCAGGGTGCGCAGCACGCGCACGGTGTCGGCATAGTCCTTGGGCTCGAGCTGCACTACCTTGAGCCCCAGCGCGGCCAAACGATCCGCCCCGGGCGAGGAGCTAGCGGCCAGCACCAGATCGGGCTTGAGCGCAAAAACCGCCTCAATCTGCGGGTCCAGCCCACCGCCAAGCTGCGGCAAAGCGCGCACCGAGGCCGGAAAATTAGAGTAGCGGTCCACGCCGACCAGGTCCTGGCAGCGGCCCAGTGCACACACCGCCTCAGTCAGTGAGGGATACAGGCTGACGATGCGCTTGGGCGCTTGCTCCAGGCGCACTTCGTGGCCTTTGTCGTCGGTAATCTGCACGCCGGCCAGCGCCAAGGTGCTGACCAGGGCGCCGTACAACATGCCAATAATTTGCTTCATGCGCGCTCCGGGTCCAATTGGGCACGCATCCAGCCCGCGCAAATCGCGTGCAAGGCGTCCAGCCCCTCGGTCAGCGCGGCCGGACCGGGCTGCAAAATCAGCGGGGACTTGATCTCAAAAAGCTGATCCCCGCGCACCGCTGCCATCGCCTCCCAGCCCGTGCGCTGGGTCACCAGCTGCGGCCGGAACTTTTTGCCGCACCAGGAGCCGATGATGATGTCCGGGTCGCGCGCCAGCACCTGCGCTCCATCGGCAATGATGCGGTCTTTGCCCAAAGATTGTTGCGCCAGTTCGGGAAATACATCGTCACCGCCAGCCAGGCCAAGCAACTCCGAGACCCAGCGGATAGCGCTGATCTGCGGGCTATCCCATTCCTCAAAATACACGCGCGGGCGGCGCGCACCGGCCGATTGCAGCGCTTGCACCTGCTGGCCGACCGCAGCGATGTGCGCCTGCATAGCCTCTATGCGGCGCAGTCCCTGCGCCGCCTGGCCCACCATGGCCGCAACCTGGTAGAGCATGGAAAAAATCTCGGCCACGCTGCGCTGGTTAAACACCGTTACCTGCACGCCCTGGCGGATGAGCGCCGAGGCAATGTCGGCCTGCAAGTCGGAAAAACCGAGCACGCAATCGGGCTGCAAGGCCAAAATTTTGTCGATCTTGGCGCTCAAAAATGCACTGACTTTGGGCTTTTCCTGCCGCGCCCGAGGCGGGCGCACCGTGTAGCCCGAGATGCCCACAATACGCGTCTCCTCACCGAGCAGGTACAACCACTCGGTGGTCTCCTCGGTGAGGCAGACGATGCGCTGAGGGAACAGGTCCGACATGGCCTTATTTGGGCTGGTATTGCAGCGTCACAAACGCGCCCAGGCCCGGCGTGTTGTAGCCGCTGGCCAGTTCGTATTGGCGGTCAAAAGCGTTGTCGATGCGGGCACGCAGCGTCCATGCGGCGTCCAAAGCTTTGCTGGCATAAAAGGACCACAAGGTGTAAGCGGGCAGGATGACTTTGTCATAGTCGCTGTTTTTGCGTTCGTCGGCCGCATAGATTTTGGTGCCCAGCGCAAAGCCGGCCACGGTGCGCGACACATCCAGGCTGGCGTAGTTGCGGGCACGGCGGGCCAGGCGCTGGCCGGTGCTCAGGTTTTGCGGATCCTGCGAGACCAGCGAAAGCGATAGCGCATTGCCCGCGAACTGCGTTTTGAGTGCAGCCTCTACGCCTTTGTTTTGCACGCGGCCGACGTTGGCGTATTTTTCCGGCCAGCCGCCGTCCGAGTTGATGGCGTCGTCGGTATGCGTGTCGAAGAAGGCCAGGCGGGCGTAGGTGTCGGCTTGGGCATAGACCAAACCGAGTTCCTGGCTGCGGTGGATTTCGGGTTTGATGGCCGGCGTTGCCGCCACTTCATAGGCCGTGGGCGCCCGAAAACCGGTGGACAGGCTGGCGTTCAAGCGCCACGCGCCGCCCAGGTGGTAGCCCAGGCCGAGCAGGCTGGAGTTGATCGCCTGGGTGTTGGTGGCCGCTGCACCCGCACTGGGTTTGTCGGTGGTGAGATTGTCCGTGCGGGCGTTGGCCTGCAGCGTCCAGGCATCCAACATGTGCGTCAGCCCGGCGTATGCGGCGCGGCCGGTTTTGCGCATTTCGTAGGCGTTATCGCCTTGGCCGCTGTAGCTGGCATCAAAATAATCGACGCCGCCGCGCAGCAAGGTAGCCGCTGCCAATTGGTAGTCGTTGGCCCAGCGCAGTTCGCGCTGGGTGCCGGTGGAAACGCCGTTTTTATAGGACCAGTCGCCTGCCGTGTAGACAACCCCGTTTTTGGCGTCCTCGTAACGCAAGTTGGAGACCGATGCCTGCAACGTGCTGGTCCAATCGGTGCTCAGGGCATTGCGCACATAGGCGCTGAGGTTACTGGTGTCTTTTTTGAACACATTAATGTCGGTGGGCGCCCCCCAGGCGTCGTCATAGTCCGCGCTGGAGTTGCTGGCCTGGTAACGTAGGCCGTAGCGCAGGTCCGCCGTTTGTTTTTTGGCCAGACTCAGGGCCACAAAGCGGCTGCTAAAGCCGTCCTTGTCCGGGTTGGCGCTGGTGTTCTTCTGGGTGTTCATGGCCGAAAAACCATCCGAGGCCGACTGCCCGGCGCTCAGGTTCAAGCGCAGGCCATCGATTTCGGCGGCATAGCCCGCCTGCAGCTCGCGCGTGTTACGCGCACCGAGGGTGATCGCGCCTGAGGCCTGCGCAGCGCCCGTACCCGACACCGTCGTAATGCTAATGACGCCGCCCACCGCCGCATCACCGTACAGGGCGCTGGCATTGCCGCGCAAAATTTCGATGCGCTCAATTTGTTGCAGCGGAATATCGATGACCAGCAAGGAGCCAATCTGGTCCACCGGGGCGCGTACGCCGTCGACCACGATGGCCGTGTTGATGCTGTCTTGCCCGCGCAAAAAGAATGAGGTCACGGCGCCGGGCCCGCCGTTGCGGGCAAATTCGAAGCCCGCCTCGCCTTGCAGCAGATCGGCCAGGCTTTGCGCCTGGGAGCGAAGAATGTCCCTGCGGGTGATCACCGACACCGAGGAAAGTACATCAGCCAAAGGCTGCTGCACCCCGGTGGCGCTTACCAGCACGCGGGGTAGGTCGGTGGAATCGGGCTGCGTTTGGGCAAAGCTCGCGCCACCAGAGAGAGAAATGGCCATAGCCATAGGAAGTGCGGCCAAGCGCACGGCAGAAATACCAGTTTTCATTTTGAGTCAAACCATCAAACAAACCCTCGCCGTCTTCCCCGACAGCGCATGGGCGTTACGGTAATGCGCAGGCGCACCACCACCTTGTTGGCCGGTATCCGGGCTGGTGGCGCGACTCCCATCGCCTTCCCAAATGCCTGTTCAGGGCACTCAGTGGCTGTGATGGGAGCTAAATCAGGTCTGATTCGTCCACTTACCGTTGCGGGGGCAGCGCAGGTTAGGTTGGCTTTGCGGGGCCTTCCCTCCTGCTTCCCGTTGAACTGCGCCATGTGAACCACAGCGCGAGCACCAACGCCGCCATTGTAGGCCGGGGCGCAGCGCTTGCCTAGGCCCACTACAATGGGTGCCATGGACCAGGCCTCCCCCATCGACCAGATCGCCGAGCGCGTCGAGCGCTTGCTGGTTCGCCATGAGGAATTGCGCCGTACCAATGCCCTGCTCGCCGAACAAGTGAAATCGCTGACGCAGGAGCGCGATTCGCTCAAGTCGCGTCTCGCGGCGGCCCGCGCTCGCGTCGATGCCCTGCTCGACCGCCTTCCCCAAGGCGCAGCGCCCATTCCCGCAGCCTCCACCGACATGCACCCAACATCGTCATGAAGCAACTCGAAGTCCAAATCATGGGCCAAAGCTATCTTTTGGGCTGCCCCGACGGCGGCCAAGAGCAATTGCTCCGCGCTGTGCAGCGCGTGGATGCGGGTATGTGCAAAATCCGCGATGCGGGCAAAGTGCGGGCGCGTGACCGCATTGCGGTGCTGGCAGCGCTCAACCTGGCCTTTGATGTTGTATCCAACAACGACGCCCTGCCCTCGGACATGGCCCTGGAGGCCGGACCGGCACTCACGCTGAACCGCCGCCAAAGCGACCTGGTCCTAGAGCCGCTGATCAAGCGCCTGGACAAGGTTTTGGCCGACGACGGCCTGTTGTTTTAATGCTGGCCGACCCGACAGGGGCCGCCTACAATCGGCAGCGTCTGCGGTTCCTCCGGGTTTTTAATTTCCTGAACCAATGCTCATTGAGCCAGGGCTTGGAATATCGCTCCCCAGGCGTGATCATCTCGCGTTAGATGGACCCAATGGGGCGCTGACCTCGCCCACCTAAACTGCGGTTTAGGATGCGGGCCCGGTGGCCCACCGCAGACACCTTTACCTCCTCTGCCCACTACTTTCCCCGCCCTCTTTATGTTCGAACCCCTCATGGTGATGGAACTGGCCGTGCTCGGCTTGGGCGCGGGCCTCTTGGCGGGCATGCTGGGCATTGGCGGGGGCATGCTGATTGCGCCCTTTGTCAGCATCATCCTGGAGCGGCGCGGCGTGGGCACCGACATCAGCGTGAAGATGGCTATTGCCACTTCCATGGCCATGATTGTGTTTACCAGCCTGTCCAGCGTTCGCGCGCACCACCAGCGCGGCACCGTGCGCTGGGATATTGTCAAAGCCTTGGCACCCGGCATTGCGCTGGGCGGCGCACTGGCCAGCGCTGGGCTGTTTGCCATCCTCAAAGGCAGCGCACTGTCGCTGATATTTGCCGCCTTTGTGGGCTTTTCAGCCACGCAAATGCTACTCAACCGCCAACCCAAAGCCAACCGCGAGTTGCCCGGCTGGAAAGGCCAAACGCTGGCCGGAGTCGCCATCGGTTTTCTGTCTGGCCTGGTCGGCGCAGGCGGCGGCTTTGTTAGCGTGCCCTATATGGTGGCGCACAACGTGCTCATCCTCAACGCCGTCAGTACCAGCGCCGCGCTGGGCTTTCCCATCGCGTTTTTCAACACTATCGGCTACATCGTGTCCGGCTGGCACAACGAAGCCTTACCGCCCTGGTCGCTGGGCTATGTGTGGCTACCCGGTCTTTTGGTTACCGCATCGTGCAGCGTCTGGACTGCGCCGCTAGGCGCCAAACTGGCGCACCGTCTCAACCTGGTCATGCTAAAGCGCATATTTGCCATCATGCTCTATGGCTTGTGCGCTTACATGGTGCAAAAGGGCTTGAACGCCTAAGCCAGTCATCAATTGCGCCCATGAAAAAGGCCGACGCTAGCGTCGGCCTTTTTTCTGAAGGCTTGAATGCCCGCAGCCCATCAACCCATGTGCAAACCGCCGTTGACCGAGAAGTCAGCGCCGGTGGCGTAGCCGCCTTCTTCCGACGCCAACCAGGCGATGATGGAAGCGATTTCGCTAGGCTCGCCCAGCCGTTTGACCGGGACGGTGGCGACGATCTTGGCCAGCACGTCTTCGCGAATGGCTTTGACCATATCGGTGCCGATGTAGCCGGGGCTCACGGTGTTCACCGTTACGCCTTTGGTCGCCAGCTCTTGCGCCAGGGCCATGGAGAAGCCGTGCATACCGGCTTTGGCAGCCGAGTAATTGGTCTGGCCGGCCTGGCCTTTTTCGCCATTGACCGACGAGATATTGATGATGCGGCCCCAGCCTTTTTCCACCATGTCGGCGACCACTTGCTTGGTCACGTTGAACATGGAGTTCAGGTTGGTTTCGATCACCATGTCCCAGTCTTCGCGACTCATTTTCAGGAACATGCGGTCGCGGGTGATACCGGCGTTATTGACCAGCACGTCAATCACGCCATGCTCGGCCTTGGACTTGGTGAAGGCTTCCACGGTGGAATCCCAATCACCGACATTTCCGACCGAGGCGTAAAAGGTGTAGCCCAGCGCAGCCTGTTCGGCGATCCATTTGACGTGGTCGCGCGTGGGGCCGCAACCGGCGATGACTTTAAAACCTTCTTTGTGCAGGCGCTGGCAAATGGCGGTACCGATACCACCCATACCACCCGTTACGTAAGCAACTTTCTGACTCATAACTGTCTCCTTCTTTTTTACATAAAACTAACGCAAATTTCAAATTAACGCTCGATGGTGAGTGCAACACCCATGCCACCGCCGATACACAGGCTGGCGATACCTTTTTTGGCACCACGGCGGCCCATCTCATGGAGCAAGGTCACCAAAATGCGGCAACCGGACGCACCAATCGGGTGACCAATCGCAATCGCACCACCGTTGACATTGACCTTGGAAGTGTCCCAGCCCATTTGCTGGTTCACGGCGCAAGCTTGCGCGGCAAAGGCTTCGTTGATTTCCAGCAAGTCTAGGTCTTGCGCATTCCAACCGGCGCGCGCCAGGGCTTTTTGTGAGGCAGGCACCGGGCCCATGCCCATCATGGCCGGGTCCAGGCCGCTGGTGGCAAAGCTTGCAATGCGACCCAGCGGTGTCAGGCCCAATGCGGCGGCTTTTTTAGCCGTCATGACCATCACCGCGGCAGCGCCGTCGTTGATGCCCGAAGCATTACCGGCGGTCACGCCACCGGCTTTATCGAACGCGGGGCGCAGACCGGCCAGGGCTTCGGCGTTGGACTTGCGGTTGATGAACTCATCAGCCGCAAACACAATCGGGTCGCCTTTTTTCTGGGCGATGCTAAAGGGCACGATTTCATCGACAAACTTGCCTGCGTCTTGCGCGGCAGCGGCTTTTTGTTGGCTGGCAAGCGCCAGCGCGTCTTGCATGTCGCGGCTGATGCTATGGGCCTTGGCCACGTTCTCGGCGGTGATGCCCATGTGGTACTGGTTGTAAACATCCCACAGGCCATCGACGATCATGGAGTCCACCATATTCCAGTTGCCCATGCGCTGGCCGTCGCGGCTGCCCATCAACACATGGGGCGAAGCGCTCATGTTTTCCTGGCCACCAGCGATGACGATCTCGCTGTCGCCCCAGGCCACGGCTTGCGCGGCCAGCATCACGGCTTTGAGGCCGGAGCCGCAGACGGCGTTGATTGTCAGCGCAGGAGTTTCTTTGGCAAGACCACTTTTCATGAGCGACTGGCGCGCAGGGTTTTGGCCGGAACCGGCAGCAAGCACCTGGCCCATGATGACTTCACCCACCTGGTCAGCGGCCAGACCGGTGCGCTCCAGCAAATTGCGAATGACTGCAGCGCCCAGCTCAGGCGCGGCGACTTTGGACAGGCTTCCGCCAAATTTACCTACGGCCGTGCGGGTGGCAGCAACGATAACGATGTCTTGCATTTTTTATGTCTCCAAATAGTGAAAGTTAAACCGACTCAATGAATAGTGTGTGAAAAGCCGTGGCCCTACTCAGGCCTTAGCTAAAACATAGGTGCC
>CAMATX010000006.1 GCA_945861345.1 Comamonas sp. lk | reverse complement strand
TCTGCCCGCATCCATACTTGGGACGGCAAAAAATGGCAGTACGCATCGGATTGGATTGAGGCAGACACCTCCATCATTAAGCCGCTGGTGCGTCAATATGCTGACAAATACGCCGCCGAGAAAAAGCTGACCCGTCGCGATGCCAAGGACTGCCAGACCTGATCGTTCACCGCTTTTACAAGCACCTAGGCCACTCGTCCAGAGTGGCCTGGGGAAAGAGCGTCCTGGCACGCTCTTTCCCCAGGTTTAACGGGAATTTCCACTATGGCTGAAGCCCCCTCTATCGTCCTCAATGTCAATGGCATTGAAGTCATTTACAACCATGTGATTTTGGTGCTCAAGGGCGTTTCCTTGCAGGTGCCACAAGGCGCCATCGTCACCATTTTGGGCGGCAATGGTGCCGGCAAAACCACGACTTTGCGGGCGGTTTCTAATTTGTTGAAAGGCGAGCGCGGGGCGGTCACCAAGGGCAGTATCGAATTGCGTGGTGAGCGCATCGAGAACCTCACGCCGGCTGATCTGGTGCAACGTGGCGTGGTGCAGGTGATGGAAGGGCGCCATTGCTTTGCCCACCTCACCATCGAAGAAAACTTGCTCACCGGTAGCTACACGCGCAAGAGCAAGGCAGAAATCGCGGGCAATTTGGAAAAAGTCTATGCCTATTTCCCACGCCTGAAAACGCGGCGTACCAGCCAGGCGGCGTATACCTCGGGCGGTGAACAACAAATGTGCGCCATCGGGCGCGCGCTGATGGCCAGCCCGACCATGGTTTTGCTCGACGAGCCTTCTATGGGTCTGGCACCGCAAATCGTGGAAGAGGTGTTTGAGATTGTCAAAGACCTGAACCAAAAAGAAAAAGTTACTTTTCTTCTGGCTGAACAAAACACCAATATGGCGCTGCGCTATGCCGACTACGGCTACATCATGGAGTCGGGTCGGGTGGTGATGGATGGCGCCGCCAAAGACCTGGCTAACAACGAAGATGTCAAGGAGTTCTACCTGGGCGTGGGCGGCGGAGAGCGCAAGAGCTTTAAGGATGTGAAGAGCTACAAACGGCGCAAGCGCTGGTTGGCTTGATTCCAAGGAAACACCATGTCAAACCACTACGACGCGCTGGAGACGCGCAGCCCAGAGCAGCGCGAAGCGGCCTGGATGCAGGCGCTGCCCGCCCAAATCGCCCACGCCAAGGCCCATGCGCCGGCATTGGCCCAATCGCTGGCGGATGTTGATGCGGCACAGGTACACACGCGCGCGGCTTTGGCTGCGCTGCCGGTGTTGCGCAAACAAGAGCTCTTAGACCTGCAAAAGGCCAGCCGTGCGGCCGGCGGCAGCGTCTTCGGCGGCTTTAGCGCACTGGGGTTTGGAGCGGCCATGCCCCGGGTGTTCGCCAGCCCGGGCATGATTTACGAGCCAGAGGGCCGCACGCCCGACTATTGGCGTATGGCGCGCGCAATTTTTGCCGCAGGGTTTCGCTCGGGCGAGCTGATACACAACTGCTTTAGCTACCACTTCACCCCGGCCGGGTCCATGATGGAAACCGGCGCCCATGCCCTGGGCTGCACGGTGTTTGCCGGTGGCACCGGCCAGACCGAGCAGCAAGTGAGCGCCATGGCCGAGATGCAGCCTGCCGGTTACATCGGTACGCCCAGCTTTTTGAAGATCATTTTGGAAAAAGCCGCCGAGATGGGCGTGGCCCTGCCCAGCGTGCGTAAGGCCCTGGTCTCGGGGGAGGCCTTCCCGCCCTCGCTGCGCGACTGGCTGGCCGAGCGCGGTGTGGCGGCCTACCAGGCCTATGCCACAGCCGATGTCGGCTTGATCGCCTATGAAACCGAGGCGCGCGAGGGTTTGGTGCTCGATGAGGGCGTGATCGTAGAAATCGTGCGTCCCGGCACCGGCGACCTGGTGCCCGAGGGCGAGGTCGGCGAGATCGTCGTGACCAGCCTAGGCGCCCTCTACCCGCTGGTGCGCTTTGGCACCGGCGATTTGTCGGCATTTCTACCCGGTCCCTGCCCCAGCGGGCGTACCAACCAGCGCATTAAGGGCTGGATGGGGCGGGCTGACCAGACCACCAAGATACGCGGCATGTTTGTTCACCCCAAGCAGGTGGCTGACATCGTGCGCCGTTTCCCGGAAGTGCTTCGCGCCCGGTTGGTCGTCAGCGGCGCCATGGCGCAGGACGAGATGACGCTCAAGGTCGAGAGCAGCAGCGTCACTGAAGGCCTGCCCGAGCGTATCCGCGATGTGGTGCGCGAGGTGACCAAGCTGCGTGCCAGCGTGGAATTGGCCGCGCCGGGTTCGCTGCCCAACGACGGCAAGGTCATTGAGGACGCGCGCAGCTACCAATAAGCACTTGGCCCGCATGGAGGTCTTGGAGCGCGGGTATTGCGCCAGATCAAGGCCCTTGCAATGCAGGGGCCAAGAGGGTTTGCCCTCAGGCGCACGGGTCCATTTGCGGCTAGACTGTCGTTTTGACCCAGTTGGAGACTTCCATGAAAAAACTCTTGCTCGCGGCCCTCGGCCTTCTCGTTCTATCGGCCCATGCCGATACCTTTCCCTCTAAGCCGGTCACCATCGTTGTGCCCTTTGTCGCCGGCGGCCCGACCGACCGCGTTGCCCGCGATTTGGCCGAAGCCATGCGCAAGCCCTTGGGCGATGCCACCATTTTGATTGAAAACGTATTGGGCGCTGGTAGCTCCATTGGATCGGCCAAAGTAGCGCGCGCCAATCCCGACGGCTATACCTTGATGCTCAACCATATCGCCATGGCCAGCATGCCCAATTTGCTGCGCAATATGCCTTTCAAAGTGGAAAGCGACTTTGAGTACCTGGGCTTAATAAATGAGGTACCCATGACGGTGATCACGCGGCCCACCTTGCCTGCGAAAAACATGAAGGAATTGCGCGAGTGGCTCAATGCCAACAAAGGCAAGATCAATTTGGGCAATGCGGGCGTCGGCTCGGCATCGCACCTGTGCGGCCTGATGTTCCAAAATGCGCTGCAAATTGACATGACCTCGATTCCCTACAAAGGCACGGCGCCTGCGATGACCGACCTGATGGGCGGACAAATTGACATCATGTGCGACCAGACCACCAATACCACCCCGATGATCGAAGCCAAAAAGGTCAATGTCTATGGCGTAACGACCGCCAAGCGCCTGACAACACCCGTGCTCAAAGACGTGCCTACGTTGCAGGAAGACGGACTTAAAGGCTTTGAAGTCACTATCTGGCACGGTTTGTACGCCCCCAAAGGCACCCCCGCCGATGTGGTCGCCAAAATTAACAATGCTTTGAAAATCGCCCTCAAAGACCCCGATTTCGTGAAAAAGCAAGAGGCGCTGGGCGCAGTCATCATCAATGACAAGCGCGTGGAGCCTGCTGAGCACAAACGCTTTGTAGCTGCCGAGATTACCAAATGGGGCCCGGTGATTGCGGCCGCCAAGGTCTATATCGACTAAAGCCAAAGCGCGATTTGAGCGCTTGGTTTGGAAAGTGCCGCTTTATGCGGCATTTTTTTGCCTGAAAGGACTCAGACGCCCCAGGTAATTTCTCTTTGCGCGTCTTGGCAGCGATGCAACATCTGCATAAAGGGCAAAGTGCGCTGGCGCAAGCTGATCGGCTGGGCCCAGGCCGAGGGCGCTTCGTCAGCAGGTTGTTTTGTGGAATACGTCAAGCGCGCCGCGTCTTCCTGGGCCACGGCATCTTGCAATGCAGCAATTGCGGCCGGGATGTCTTGGGGCAGCAAAATACCCTGGCGCATCTCGGTTTTGCCGATGATTTTGAGCAGTCTTTGTCCATCGGCCTCCATCATGATCAGGTCGCCGCTGGCTTTAGATTTGAATTTGTAGAGCATAGACCGCCAGCATAACGGTACTTGCCTTTTGCGGTCATAGGGTTTGCAAGGTCGCCGATAATCCGCCATCGGCGCCCTGGGCGCAGTTTCTCCCTGACCTATGACCCTACCCACTATCAGCTCTGTCGTTTTGTGCGGCGGATCCGGCACCCGGCTGTGGCCGCTCAGCCGCAAAAGTCTGCCCAAGCAGTTTGCTCCGCTACTCGGTGACAAAAGTCTGTTGCGCATGACGATTGAGCGTTTGGGGCCGATAACGTCTGGCGACATGGTCTGCGTCGCTTCCGAGGACCATCGGTTTCTGGTCTCGCAGACCCTTTCGGACGCCGGTTGGGGCGGCAAAGTGATATTGGAGCCGGTGGCGCGCAATACCGCTGCCGCTATGGCGCTGGGAGCCCTGGCCGCGCAGCCCGATGACTTGCTGCTTTTTTGCCCGGCCGACCACCACATTCCTGACCCAGTTGCATTTGCCACCATGGTGCGCCAAGGTGTACCCGCAGCCCGGGACAGTGACGCCATCGTTACTTTTGGCGTTTTTCCGAGCTTTCCCAGCACGGCCTATGGCTATATTGCTCAGGGCGAGGCCCGCCCCGACGGTGCCTTTGCGGTGGCGCGCTTTATCGAAAAGCCCAATGCCCAGGTGGCGCAGGAACTGCTTTTGGGCGGGCAAGTTTTATGGAACGCTGGCATCTTCTTGTGCAAAGCCGGCGTACTTCTAGCTGCTTTACAGCGGCACGCGGCCGATATCCATGCCAGTTGTGTGGCTGCCTGGGCGCAGGTGCAGGCAGATGCCGTCGGTGAACAGCTGTTTTACCGGCCCGAGCCCGGCGTTTTTGCCGCCTGCCGCTCCCAAAGTATTGATTACGCCGTCATGGAGCCGTATGACGCGGTCGTGGTGCTACCGTTTCATGGTGCTTGGAGTGATGTTGGTAGTTGGAATGCAGTGGCGGACCTAGCCAGCGCCGATGCGCAGGGCAACCGCGCTGGCGGTGAGCTCGCATATGCGCACCACCTTAAGGCGTCGGACACCTATATCCACGCTTCAGGCTCTCGCCCCGTGGTGGCACTGGGTACGCGCAAGCTATTCATTATCGATACGCCGGATGCTTTGCTGGTGGCTGATGCGGCGCAGGCCGAATCGGTCAAAGAGGTGGTTGTGGCGCTGCAAGCCCTTAACGCCGTGCAGGCGCTGCATCACCGCCGTGTAGCTCGTCCTTGGGGGTGGTATGACAGTGTAGATAACGGGCCGCGGCATCAGGTCAAGCGAATTAGCGTCAAGCCTGGGGCTAGCCTTTCTTTACAAATGCACCATCACAGGGCTGAACACTGGGTGGTGGTTAAAGGCACGGCCGAAGTTACTGTCGGAGACCAGGTGCTGATCGTTGGTGAAAACCAGAGTACTTTTATTCCATTAGGTCAAAAGCACCGCCTCGCAAATCCCGGGAAGGTGGCGCTAGAGATCATCGAAGTACAAAGCGGTGACTACCTCGGCGAGGACGACATCGTGCGCTTCGAAGACAATTACGGTAGAAAATGAAAATATCACTTATGAATCCCAAAGTCGCTTTAATTACGGGCATTACTGGCCAAGATGGCTCATACCTCGCAGAGCTTTTGCTTGAAAAGGGCTACGTGGTTCATGGTCTGTTGCGTCGGGCTAGTACCTTTAATACACAAAGGCTGGACCACCTCTCTCACGACACCCACCAAACCGATAACCGCCTGGTCCTGCACTACGGCGACTTGACGGACACCAGCAATTTACTGCGCATCATCAAAGAAACCCAGCCGGATGAAATTTACAATCTCGGCGCGCAAAGCCATGTGGCTGTGAGTTTTGAAAGTCCAGAGTACACCGCCGATGTCGATGCTATAGGAACTTTGCGCATCCTAGAGTCGATCCGGATTCTGGGTTTGGAGAAAAAAACCCGTTTTTACCAAGCTAGCACTAGTGAGCTCTACGGTTTCGTGCAAGAAACTCCGCAAAAGGAAACTACACCATTTCATCCACGCAGTCCCTATGCAGTGGCAAAGATGTATGCGTATTGGATCACGGTCAACTATCGGGAAGCCTATGGCATGTTCGCCTGTAACGGCATATTGTTCAACCACGAAAGTCCACGTCGCGGCGAAACTTTCGTCACCCGAAAAATCACGCGAGGTCTGGCAAACATCAGTCTGGGCTTGGAAAACTGTCTATATATGGGCAATCTCGATTCCTTGCGCGACTGGGGCCATGCCAAGGACTACGTGCGAATGCAGTGGATGATGTTGCAGCAAGCGACGGCCGACGATTTCGTAATTGCTACGGGCGTGCAGTATTCGGTGCGGCAGTTCATAGAGAAAACCTCCGAAGCGATCGGGAAGAAAATTATTTGGAGCGGCAGTGGAATTAACGAGACTGGCTCGTGGGATGACCAGGTGGTCGTCCGTATTGACCCCCACTTTTTCCGACCCGCTGAGGTAGAGACATTACTGGGCGATCCGACCAAAGCCAAGGATAAACTAGGTTGGGTGCCCGAAACGAGCCTCGACGAAATGATCCAAGAAATGGTCGCCAGCGACTTGCGTGAAGCGCAAAAGCACGTCTTGCTCAAGCAACACGGCTTTGCCGTGCACATCAGCACGGAATAAGCGATGCCCTTTAGCAGCACAGACAAAATATTTGTAGCGGGTCACCGCGGCATGGTGGGCAGTGCCATCGTGCGTGCATTACTGGCCCAAGGTCTTCGCCCGGAGCAGCTCATCACCCGAACCCACGCCGAGTTGGACTTGTGTAACCAGGCGGCAGTGCAGTCCTTGTTTGACCAGGAGCGGCCCACGCAGGTGTACCTCGCGGCGGCCAAAGTTGGTGGCATTCACGCCAACAACACCTACCCGGCTGATTTCATCTACGACAACCTGATGGTGCAAGCCAATGTGGTGCATGCGGCCCATTTGCATGGTGTCAACAAGCTTCTATTTCTGGGTAGTAGTTGTATTTATCCGCGCCAGGCGCATCAACCCATGTCTGAAAACGCCTTGCTTACCGGTCCGCTGGAGCCCACCAACGAGCCTTATGCGGTCGCCAAAATCGCCGGCATCAAGTTGTGCGAGAGCTACAACCGCCAATACGGCCACGACTACCGCAGCGTCATGCCCACCAATTTGTACGGCCCGGGGGACAACTACCACCCCGAAAACAGCCACGTTATTCCGGCTTTGATTCGTCGCTTTCACGAGGCCAAATTGGCCAACGCACCTGATGTGCTCATTTGGGGCACCGGCAACCCCCGGCGTGAATTTTTGTACGTCGATGACATGGCCGCTGCGAGCGTCTTTGTCATGCAACTGCCCGCGGCCACTTACCGGGCGCGGACCAAGCCGATGCAAAGCCACATCAATGTGGGCTACGGCAGTGATGTGACGATTGCCCAGCTTGCCGAGTCGGTCAAGCGGGCCGTGGGTTACCAAGGGGCGATCGTGTTTGACAGCAGCAAACCCGATGGCGCGCCACGCAAATGGATGGACAGCCGCTGCCTCAACGCCTTGGGCTGGAGCCCCCATGTCGATTTAGATGCGGGCTTGGCCCTGGCCTACCGCGACATGGTCACTGGCCTGCGGGCGCAGTTTTAATTTCACGCTATGCGGGCCCCGTCAGTCTGTGCGCTGGGATGAGTTCCCCCATCGCATTGCTGCGTAAAGCGTTCAGCCTACTGCGATCGGGGGCTTTTGACACCCACAGCGAACAGGGGCGCGCTGATGAACGCTATCGGCGGGCCCTGCTGGCCATGCTGGCCAACGCCGGCAACAAGGCGCTGGCGCTGGCGGTAATGGTTTTAAGTGTCAGCCTGACCGCACCTTATCTGGGCCCCGACCGGCTTGGCGCCTGGATGCTGATTTCCAGTCTGTCCTTTGTGCTCGCTTTTTTGGGGCTGGGCGTGGGAAATGCCTTGACCAACCAGGTGGCGTTCGCGCATGCCCAAGGGTCCAGTGCTTCGCTGTCCAAGCTGGTTTCTGGCGGCCTAGGTTTCATGGCCCTGATTGCGCTGGTTGCGGGCACCTTGCTCCAACTCGTGCTTCACTACCTGCCTTGGGACCTGGTATTGCGTAGCGCAAACAAGCTCTTGGTGGAGGAAACCAGAAATGCAGCCGCCGTATTTGGGCTGTTTTTTGCCATCGGCATCTTCAATTCTGCCCTGAATGGGATTTTCGCCGGCTTACAAAAGTCCTATCTGGCGCACGCTAGCGCCGCCGCCGGATCGGTGTTGGCGCTGATCGGCCTAGGCCTTGCCGCCAAGGCCCAGGCCAATATTGCCACCTTGGTGCTGGTTAGCTTTGGTATGCAGACCATGGCCAGCCTGGGCTTGCTGGTGATACTGCATCGCAGCGGACTTTTGCGCCTGAAAGGGTGGGCGACCCACGCTGCGCAGGTCGTACCCGGCTTATGGCGCGACGGCGGTTTGTTTTTTTTGCTGCAAGTGGGCGGCATGATTGCCACGGGCGCCGACGCTCTGATTGTCTCTAGCCTCTTAGGCGCCGCGCAGGTGGCGGTGCTGGGCGTGGCGCAGCGCCTTTTGCTGCTGGTGTCCCAACCTCTTGCCATTTTCAATACGCCGTTTTGGGGGGCGTACGCCGACGCACTGGCGCGGGACGACCACGCTTTTGTGCGCAAAACGCTGCGCTGGAGTTTGCTTCTCACTACCGGTGCCGCGTTCATGGGGGCCGCCTTGCTCAGCCTGGTCAGCGCGCCGGTGATCGACTTTTGGACTGGCGGCAAGGTGTTGGTGCCCATGGCCTTGTTTGCCGCCTGTGCGCTCTGGACCGTCCTGGAATGCCTAGGCGGCGCCTTAGCCATGTTTTTGAATGGCGCGGGCGTTGTGCGTGAGCAAACGGTGGTGGTGGTGGTGTTTTGCGCTGTTTTGCTTCCGCTTAAAGTCTGGGCCGTGGGCCAGTGGGGGCTGATTGCCGTGCCTCTGTGCACGGCGCTGGTGTACCTGCTCACGCACCTGATCGCTTACGGATATGTATTTCTGCCCAAAATCCAATCCATCGCACACGGTCGGCCGATGGACAGCAAGCTTCATCGCGTCCATTAAGCGGTATCGCGGTTCCCTGACGGTAGCGGGTAAGCGTGCCTTGACCCAAAAAGGCGCGGATGGCCGGCGCTGAAAATCGGTTTACCGTACCGGCGGTGGTCCTGGCAAATGGCGCACGATGGCCTGATTTAGGGAGATTTTGCGGGTTTGGGCGGGGTATTTGGGGGCAGAACTCCCGCTGGGGTTTGTCTATAGTGGTAGGCTAGACCCATGAAGATCAGCGTCATTACTGTCTGCTACAACTGCGCCGAAACCGTCGGTGCGGCCGTGCGCTCGGTGGCGCAGCAAACTTGGCCCGACATTGAGCACATCATTATTGACGGCGCCTCCACCGACAACACCTTGCAGGTGATTGGCGCCAACTCGCAGCGCATCGCCCATTGCATCTCCGAGCCGGATGCGGGCATATACGACGCCATGAACAAAGGTTTGCGCCTGGCCACCGGGGAGATAGTGGCATTTTTGAACGCCGACGACTACTACTTGGACACCCAGGTCATTGAGAGTGCGATGCAGCTAATGCAAGCCGAGAAGCTGGACGCGCTGTATGGCGATGTCGAGTATTTCAAGCCTCAGCGGCCCGACAAAGTATTTCGGCGCTATGACTCCAGCCATTTCGCCACGGCCGGTATTGCCCGGGGCTGGCAGCCAGCGCACCCCGCGTTGTTCGTTAAGCGCTCGCTGTTTGTGCGTTTTGGTGTTTTTAAGACGGATTACCGTATCGCCGGTGACTTTGAATGGATCGCCCGCGTGTTCAAAAACACCGGATTGCTCCACCGCCATGTGCCCCAAGTGCTCGCGCGCATGCGCACTGGCGGGGCCAGCACCAGTGGCTTTGCGGCCAGTTGGCGGCTCAACCGGGAGATGCTGCGCGCCTGCCGGGAAAACCATATTTCCAGCAGCTGGTGGCAACTGCTGCTGCGTTACCCCATGAAAGCGCGGGAATTCTCCTGGTGAGCGCCACCGCTGCGGCCCAGTGCGCGGCCCCGCTTGTGATCACCGGCGCCAGCGGCTTTGTGGGCCGCGCCCTGATGGCGCACTGGGGTCCATCGGCCTGCGCCATGTCCCTGCGTGACCCAAGCTTGGATTGGCACCACACTTTGGCCGGCGCGGGCACCGTGGTTCACCTGGCCGCGCGGGTTCATGTCATGCGCGAAAGTGCGGCCGACCCCTTGGAGGCTTTCCGGCAAGCCAATGTCCATGCCAGCGTTCGCCTTGCCCGCTGCGCCGTGGAGGCCGGGGTCAAGCGCATGGTGTTTCTTAGCTCGGTCAAAGTGCTTGGTGAGCACAGTGCGCCCGGCCATCCGCTCAATGAGGCAGATACGCCCGCACCCGAGGATGCCTATGGACAATCCAAATGGGAGGCCGAGCTGGCCTTGGATGCGCTCGCCCGAGAAACTGGCTTGGAGTTGGTCATCATTCGCGCGCCTTTGGTCTATGGGCCGGGGGTCAAGGCCAATTTCGCCGCGCTGCTGCGCGCGGTTCGGGCTGGTTGGCCGCTGCCGCTGGGCGCGGTCGATAACCGACGCAGCCTGCTGGGGCTGGACAATTTGGTCGAATTTATCAACCTGTGCTGCCACCACCCGGCCGCTGCCAACCAGACGTTTTTGGTCAGCGATGGAAAGGATATCTCCACTGCACAGTTGATCGGGCATATGGCACAGGCTTTAGGATGCCCTTCACGCACCTTTTCGGTGCCTATGCCTTGGCTGCGCTTGGCGGGCCGCCTGTTGGGGCGCAGTGCAGCGGTCGATCGCCTGTGTGGCAATTTGCAAGTGGATATTTCCAAAGCCGAAAAATTATTGGCATGGACTCCGTCCAATTCCATCGACGAGGGATTGCAGCATGCAGTATCGGCACTATGAGTTGGATTAAACGTTTATTTGATCTTGTGCTCAGCCTCATACTGGGTGTGTTATTGCTAATACCCTTGCTGATATTGGCCTTGGCCGTGCGTATGAGCTCACCCGGCCCGGCCTTATATTGGTCTGACAGAATTGGCAAAAATAACAAAATATTCAAAATGCCCAAATTTCGCAGTATGAGATTGGGTACGCCGGCGCTGGCAACCCATTTACTAATGAACCCAGAATCGGTATTAACCCCGATCGGCCCATTTTTGCGCAAAAGCAGTTTGGACGAGCTGCCACAGTTATGGAGCATCCTTACTGGAGACATGAGCTTTGTCGGACCGCGTCCTGCGCTATTTAACCAGCACGATTTGATGGCCATGCGTTCAGCCAAAGGTATTGACGCACTGGTTCCGGGTCTGACCGGCTGGGCCCAAATCAACGGGCGCGACGAATTACCCCTGGAACAAAAAGTGGCATTGGACTATGAGTATTTACTGAAAAAATCGTTTTTGTTAGATTTAAAGATTTTATGTTTGACAGGGATCAAGGTAATTGCCCGAAAAGATGTGTCACATTAATCCCCAATCGCATTATAATTGTGGCACCACATTTATAGGAGTTTCGCATTATGAGTAATCTGGTAGATATTCAAAGTCAAATTGAAAAGCTGCAAAAACAGGCTTCAGACATCAAAACCAAGGAATTTGCAGCCACGGTCAAAGAGATTCAGGCCAAGATGCAAGCCTTTGGAATTACCGTTAAAGATATTCAAACCCGCAAGGCCGGAAAACCCGGCCGCGTGGCCAAAGTGAAAGCACCCAAGGCGCCCAAAGCATCGCGCAAATCGGGTACGCCCGTGGCGGCCAAGTACCGCGGCCCCAACGGTGAGGCCTGGTCTGGCCGTGGCCTGACGCCCAAATGGCTGGCTGCTTTGGTCGCCCAAGGCCAAAGCAAAGAATCCTTTGCGGTCAGCCCTGCGACTGCCAGCTAAGGCGCGCTCCCGCAACGGCCGAGGGTGTATGTACATGCATCCGATCGCGGCACGTGCAGGCAGGCGGGCGATTTATCGCCCGCCTATTTTTTTGCTCTAGGTTTTCAAAGGTATCGACCCACCATGCAGTTACAGGTACTGGATTGGCCGCGCAGCGCCAAACAACTGGTGGTGATCGGGCTGGACCTGGTGCTCTCGGTGCTGGCCACATGGGTGGCCTTTTCTCTGCGCCTAGATACTTTGCACATACCCGATGCCTTGCAGTTACGTGTTTATGTGATGGCGCCTTGCCTGGCCATTCCGGTATTTATCCATTTCGGGCTCTACCGGGCCGTGTTTCGGTATACCGGGCAGGCCGCCTTGATTGCGACGGCCAAAGCGGTGGGCGTCTACGCCCTGGCGCTCAGTGCGGTGTTGGTCAGCGTTCAGTGGACCATGGTGCCGCGCAGTTTAGGCATTTTGCAGCCCTTGGTATTTTTGATTTTGGTGGCTACCAGCCGTGCCATGGCACGTTTTTGGCTGGCGGGTATGGGGCGCAGCGCAGAGAACGGCGCCGGCCGCTTGCTCATTTTTGGTGCGGGCACGGCTGGCGTGCAAACCGCTGTGGCCCTGGCGGTATCGCGCCAATTCACGCTGGTGGGCTTTGTGGACGACGATCCAGCCAAATGCGGGCGCAGCATCAACGGCGTGCCCGTCTGGCCCGCCAGCACTGTGGCCGAACGCATTGCCCGCGAGGGCGTGACCGATATTTTGCTGGCCATCCCCGGCGCCACGCGCGAGCGGCGTAAGGCTGTGGTCGATGCGCTCAAGGCGCTTGCGGTGCACGTGCGCACCTTGCCAAGCATGCAGGACTTGGCCAGTGGACGCGTCAAGGTCCAGGATTTTCGGGAACTGGACATCGAAGACCTGCTCGGGCGCGATCCGGTGCCCCCGCGCGCCGATTTGCTGGCCCAGGACATCGCCGGGCAGGTGGTCATGGTCACCGGCGCAGGCGGCAGCATTGGAAGCGAACTGTCACGCCAAATTTTTGCCCAGCGTCCCCGAACACTGGTCTTGCTGGACCACAGCGAGTTTGCGCTCTACAGCATCCACCAAGAATTATTGGCGCTGCGCTCGGGTGCGCTGGCCGATATCGCGCTGGTGCCCGTTTTGGCCCGTGTGAGCGATAGCGCCCACATGAAGGCCTTGTGCCTGCACCACCGTCCCGCCACCGTCTACCACGCGGCGGCCTATAAGCATGTGCCGCTGGTGGAGTTCAACCCCGGTCAGGGCGTGCTCAATAACGTTTTCGGCACTCTATCGGTGGCCGCCGCCGCGCTCGAGGCCCAAGTGGGCCGTTTTGTGCTGATCAGCACCGACAAGGCGGTGCGCCCCACCAACATCATGGGCGCCAGCAAGCGCATGGCCGAGCTGGTGTTGCAGGCGCTGGCCCAGCGCCATAGCGATCCAGGCAGCACCTGTTTTTCTATGGTCCGCTTTGGCAATGTGTTGGGCAGCAGCGGCAGCGTGGTGCCGTTTTTCCGGCAGCAGTTGGCTGCGGGCGGGCCACTGACCGTGACCCACCCGGAGGTCACCCGCTATTTCATGACCATTACCGAGGCGGCCCAACTGGTGCTGCAGGCCGGCGCCATGGGCCAGGGCGGCGACGTGTTTGTCCTGGACATGGGCGAACCGGTCAAGATCCTGGACTTGGCCCACCGCATGGTCCAGTTGGCTGGCCTCGCGGTGCGCGACTCGGCGAACCCCAGCGGCGATATCGAGATCGCCATCACTGGCCTGCGCCCGGGCGAGAAACTCTACGAGGAGTTGCTGATCGGCGACAATCCGCAAAGCACCCTCCATCCGCGAATCATGAAAGCCCACGAAGATATGTTGCCTTGGGACGTTTTGCAGGACCATTTGAGCGCCTTGCGTGCCGCCGCTGTCGCCGAGGATGATTTCCAAATACGGGCGGTGCTGGCCGCTTGTGTGCAAGGCTTTAGCGCCTTGCAAGCAGCCCCTGTTGCTAGCCCTTGAATCTCGCTGCCATGCCCATTCCTTCCTTCCAAGACAAGGCCGACATCCTGGCCCAGGCTTTGCCTTACATTCGCAAGTACCACGGCAAAACCATGGTCATCAAATACGGTGGCAATGCCATGACCGACCCGGCCTTGCAGGCCGCATTTGCCCAGGATGTGGTGCTGCTCAAGCTGGTGGGTATCAAGCCGGTGGTGGTGCACGGCGGCGGGCCGCAAATCGAAAATGCCCTCAAACGCCTTGGCAAAACCGGCTCGTTTATCCAGGGTATGCGCGTCACCGACGCCGAGACCATGGAGGTGGTGCAATGGGTGCTCGGCGGCGAGGTGCAGCAAGACATCGTGGGCCTGATCAACCAGGCCGGCGGCAAGGCGGTGGGCCTGACCGGGCGCGATGGTGCAATGATCCGCGCTCGAAAGCTCAAAATGGTCGATAACAAGGACCCGCAGATCGAGTACGACATCGGCCAGGTGGGCGACATCGTCAGCATCGACCCCAGCGTGGTCAAAGCTTTGCAGGACGATGAGTTCATCCCCGTCATCAGCCCCATCGGTTTTGGCGAGGACAACGAGAGCTACAACATCAACGCCGACGTGGTAGCTGCCAAGCTGGCCACGGTGCTGCAAGCCGAAAAGCTGATGATGCTGACCAACATCACCGGCGTGCTCAACAAAGACGGCGAGTTACTCACTGAGCTCAGCGCCCGCCAGATTGACGCCTTGTTTGCCGACGGTACGATCTCTGGCGGCATGCTGCCCAAAATCAGTGGCGCCCTGGACGCTGCCAAAAGCGGGGTCAAAGCGGTGCACATCATTGACGGTCGGGTGGCACACGTGCTGTTGCTCGAAATCCTGACCGAGCAGGCTTTTGGCACCATGATTCGCTCCTCCTAAGACCCTGACGGTTCTTGGGTGGTTGCAAATAGTGCAAAATAGCACGGTCGTACTTTTTTACACCGTCCTATGTCTGTTTCCGCCCTGCAAGCGCCCCCTGTGGATAGCGAATCGGCCAAGCCTTTGAGCCGCGCCATGCACAAAGGCCAGCAAACCAAGCAGGCCATCGTCGAGGCAGCTGTCAGCCTGAGCACGCGATTGGGCCTCGAAGGCCTGAGCATCGGCCTGCTTGCCGAAGTGATGCACATGAGTAAATCGGGCGTGTTCGCCCACTTTGGCTCGCGCGAGGAGCTGCAGATTTCGGTGATTGGCGAGTATTTCGTGCGCTTTGAACAAGAGATTTTTTACCCCGCTTTGCTCCAGCCGCGTGGCCTGCCGCGCCTGCGCGCCTTGTTTGATAACTGGATGAAGCGCGTCGCCGTCGAAATTCAGTCTGGTTGCATCTTCATCAGCGGCGCCGTGGAGTTTGACGACCGCCCTGGCCCGGTGCGCGACGCCTTGGCCGACTCGGTGCAAAAGTGGCAGCAGGCCTTTTACCGCGCCGTGGTGCAGTCGCAGGAATGCGGTCACCTGCAGGTGCAGGCTGACCCGGCGCAAATCGCTTTTGAGATCCACGGTCTGATTCTGGCGCTGCATTACGAGGCGCGCTTTTTGCAAAAACCCGAATCGCTGGCGCGCGCCAACCGGGGGTTTGACAGTATTTTGGAGCGCAACACGGTCCGGGGCGCAAGCCACTAGGCCACAGCTTGCCTCTGCACCACCCCGCCCGAACCGTTATCCGTATTTGATTTTTAACAGGAGTTATCCCCATGCCCAGCTACACCCCGCCCTTGCGCGACATGCAGTTTGTGATGCACGAGTTGCTGCACGTTGTCGATGAACTCCAGACCCTGCCCGCGCATGCCGATTTGGATGTGGAGACCATCAACGCCGTGCTCGAAGAGGGCGGAAAGTTCGCCTCCGAGGTGCTGTTCCCGCTCAATATGAGCGGCGATGAGGAGGGCTGCCACCTCGACCCAGTCAGCCACAAAGTGACCACGCCCAAAGGCTTTAAAGAGGCTTATGCGCAATACGTCGCCGGCGGCTGGCCGGCGCTGTCCAGCGACCCGGCCTACGGCGGACAGGGCTTGCCGTTGGTGGTGAATCAATTCTTTTATGAAATGCTCAACAGCGCCAACCAGGCCTGGACCATGTACCCCGGCCTGACGCACGGCGCCTATGCCTCTTTGGCGACGCACGGCACCGATACGCAAAAAGCCATCTACCTGGAAAAAATGGTCAGTGGCCAGTGGACCGGCACGATGTGCCTGACCGAGCCGCACTGCGGCACCGACCTGGGCTTGATGCGCACACGCGCCGAAGCGCAGCCCGACGGCAGCTACCGCATCACTGGCAACAAAATCTTTATCAGCGCCGGCGAGCATGACATGGCCGAGAACATCGTGCACCTGGTGCTGGCCCGCCTGAGCGATGCGCCCCCCGGTATCAAAGGGGTGAGCCTGTTTATCGTGCCCAAGTTCCTGGTCAATGCCGATGGCAGCCTGGGCGAGCGCAATGGCATTTACTGCGGCGGCCTGGAGCACAAGATGGGCATCAAGGGCAGCGCTACCTGCCAAATGGTGCTGGACGGCGCCGTTGGCACCCTGGTGGGCGCGCCCAACAAAGGCATGAACGGCATGTTTGTCATGATGAATGCCGCCCGCCTGGGCGTGGGCAACCAGTCGCTGGGCCTGACCGAGGTGGCCTACCAAAACGCCCTGGCCTACGCCAAGGACCGCATCCAGATGCGCTCGCTCTCGGGTACCAAGGCCAAGGACAAGGCCGCCGACCCCATCATCGTGCACCCGGATGTGCGCAAAATGCTGCTGACTGCCAAAGCCTATGCTGAGGGCGGCCGCGCCCTGCAGGCCTTTGGAACCATGCTCTTGCAAAAAGAGCACTCTCACCCCGACGAACAGGTGCGCAAAGACGCCGGCGAAATGCTGGCCCTGCTCACCCCCATCGTGAAAGCTTTTATCACCGACAACGGCTGGATTGCCACCTCGGGCTGCCTGCAGGTGTTTGGCGGCCACGGCTTTATCAAGGAATGGGGCATGGAGCAATATGTGCGCGATGCCCGCATCAACATGATTTACGAAGGCACCAACACCATCCAGTCTTTAGACCTGTTGGGCCGCAAGATTTTGGGCAACAACGGCGCCACACTGCGCAAATTCGGCAAATTGGTCATGGACCTGGCCCAAGCCGAGGCCAGCAACGAGGCCATGAAACCTTTCATCACCCCCGTGGCCGAGTTGGGCCAGCAAATGACGCAGTTCACTATGGACATCGCCATGAAAGGCATGCAAAACCCCGACGAGGTCGGCGCCGCAGCGGTGGACTACCTGCGCGTGGCCGGTCACTGGGTGTTTGGCTACTTCTGGGCGCGCATGGCGCAAGTGGCTTTGCGTGAGATTGCCGCTGGCAACACCGATCCCTTCTACCAGGCAAAATTGCAGACGGCGCGCTTTTACTTTGCCAAGCTCTTTCCCGAAACCACCAGCCTGATGCAAACCGCCCGCCAGGGCAGCAGCGTGCTGATGGACACCGAGGCTGCGCTGGCCTGATAGATTCCCCCATCCACTGATCCACTAGAAAGAGACAGATATGAAAAAACTAACAGTAGCCGCATTCCTCCTGGCTTTGGGCACCAACGCCATGGCGCAGATGACGCCCATCGGCTTATGGAACACCATTGATGACAAAACTGGCAAACCCAAAGCCGAGGTGCGCATCACTGCCAATGCGGCGGGTGATCTCTCAGGCGTGGTCGTGCGCGGCCTGGAAGCTGTGGCCGATCCGGAACCCAATTGCGAGAAGTGCAGCGATGACCGCAAAGGCAAGCCAAAAATTGGTATGGAAATCATCCGTGGCGGCAAAAAAGCCGAAGGTAAAGACGTGTGGGAAGGCGGGTACATTCTCGACCCGAACAACGGCACCAATTACCGCCTGTTATTGACCCCTACCGAAGCCGGCAAAAAATTGCAGGTGCGCGGCTATGTCGGAACACCTATGCTGGGCCGCACCCAGACCTGGGTTCGGGTTGAGTAAAACGAGAAGGTATTCATGTCCTTGCATCCCTTTGATGCGGCGCTGCAACTGAGCGCCCAGGCGGACGGCAGTTTGCTGGGCGCGGCCACACCAGCGTGGGCCAATATGGTCGGACCCTTTGGCGGCATCACTGCGGCGACGGTGGTGCGCGCCATCACCGATCATGCCCAATGTCTGGGTCAGCCGCTCTCGCTCACAGTCAACTATGTGGCCGGTATTGCCTTGGGGCCGTATGTGCTGCATTTGCGTGCGGCCCGCACCAAACGCTCCACGCAGCACTGGGTGTTTGAGATTACCCAGGCGCAAGCCGACGGCAGCACGGCCTGTGTGCTCACGGGCACGGCGCTGACAGCGGCGCGGCGCGAAACCTTTGCCATGAACGACATGCCCATGCCGGCTGTCGCCCCGCCGCACCAGGTGCCTGTGGTGCAGATGCCGCGTGCGGTGGAATGGTTTTCCCGCTACGAAATGCGCGCCATGGACGGCGCTATGCCCCAGGTCTGGGACGGACAGCCCAACAGCCTACCGCCCGAGACGGCCAGTCTGAGCCAGCTGTGGGTGCGCGACAGCGCCGGTCGGGCCATGGACTTTGCAGGCTTGGCCGCTGTTGCCGATATTTTTTACCCCCGCGTCTGGCTGCGCCGCCCGCGCCATGTGCCGGCGGGCACGGTGTCCATGACGGTGTATTTCCATGCCGACGCCGCGCAGTTGGCCCAGGTGGGCGGCGGCTATGTGCTGGCGCAGGCCCGTGGCCAGGTGTTTCGCAATGGATTTTTTGACCAAAGCGGCTGCCTCTGGAGCGAGGCCGGCGTACCGCTGGTCACCACGCACCAATTGGTGTACTTCAAAGAATAAGCCGTATCGGCATCCACCCCCGCCCCCACTATGAACCACGACGTATTGCAAGACAGCTCCGAGGGCGTCATGACCCTGACCCTGAACCGGGTGGACAAGAAAAACGCCTTTACCCAGGAGATGTATGGGCTGTGCGCTGACGCCATGCTGGCCGCTGCCGACGATCCATCGGTCCACGCGCTGGTGCTGCAAGGCCATGAGACGATTTTTAGCGCCGGCAATGACATCGCCGACTTTTTGCAGCGCGCCCCTTCTATTGACTCGGCCCATGCGCAGGTGACGCGCTTTTTGCGCGGTCTGGTGACCTTTCCCAAGCCCTTGATTGGCGCCGTCTGCGGACCGGCCGTGGGCGTGGGCACCACCATGTTGTTTCACTGCGACTTGGTCTATGCGGGCGACAACGCGGCGTTTTCTATGCCTTTTGTCAATCTGGGCCTGTGCGCCGAAGCCGCGTCCAGCCTGCTGGCGCCCCAGTTAATGGGCTACCACCGCGCAGCCGAGGCCTTGCTGCTGGGCGAGCCGATCATGGTCGAGGCAGCGCTGGAGATGGGGCTAGTTAACCGCATCGTGCCGCCCTCCGAGGTCAGCGCATTGGCGCGCCGGCAGGCACTCAAACTGGCCGCCAAGCCGCTGCCCGCGCTCATGCAAACCAAGCGCCTGATGAAGCAAGGCCAAGCGCCTGCGCTGCTCGCGCAAATGGACGAAGAGGGCGCCGCATTTGCGCGTTTGCTGCAAAGCCCGCATTCCAAAGAAGCGTTCTCGGCCTTCCTGGAAAAGCGCAAACCCGACTTTGCCAAGCTGTAAAGTCTGAAAATCTGCTTATGAATGCCCCCGCCGAACCCCCAGCACCTGTCTCGCCCGTTGTTTTCGAAGCTGAATTCGTCAGCGGTCTGAAAAAAATATTTGAGGAAATGATCTCCTTCAACCGGGTACTCGGTTTGGAAATTACTGCGATCGGCCCCAGCCTGGCCTGCGCCCGCATCCAGATGAAACCCGACTTGGTGGGCCACTTTGCCTACAACCGCATCCATGGCGGCGTGATCAGCGCCGGCTTGGACGCCATGGGCGGTCTGGCCGTGATGGCCGCTATCGGCGCCCGCCATATGGACGAGGCGCCCGGCCAGCGTCTGCGCCGCTTTGCCAATCTGGGCACCATCGACCTGCGGATTGACTATTTGCGCCCCGGCATTGGCGAATATTTCGATTTGCGCGCCGAGGTCTTGCGCCTGGGCTCGCGGGTGGCCTCCACGCGCATGGAGTTTTGTGGCCCAGACGGCACTTTGCTTTCCACGGGTTGCGCAGCCTACATCGTCTCTTGATGGTGCCGCGCTACAGACAGGCGTAAAAAAAGGCCCCTCGGGGCCTTTTTTTGTGGGCGAAAGCGCTTCAGAGCGGCACTTTCTTGAGCATCTCGATACCAACTTTGCCTGCTGCAATCTCGCGCAGCGCGGTCACGCCGGGCTTGTTCTTGCTCTCAATCTTGGGTGTGTGGCCTTGGCTGAGCATGCGCGCACGGTAGGTGGCGGCCAGCACCAGTTGGAAACGGTTGGGGATCTGCTCCAGGCAGTCTTCGACGGTGATACGGGCCATGAAATTCTCCGGAAAAACTAGGGGATGTTGAGCGCTTGGAAGGTGTCTGCCCGGCTGCGCGCCTGGGCGGCAAACTTGAGCCGCTGCGCGTGCACAATCGCTTTGAGGTCAAAAAGCGCGCGGTCAAATAACTCGTTGATTATAACGAAGTCGAATTTTGCGGCCTGCGCCACCTCAAGAGCCGCGTTTTTCATGCGCAATTCGATGGTCTGGGCGCTGTCCTCGCCCCGTCGCTCCAGGCGGGCGCGCAGCTCCTCCCAGCTCGGTGGCAGGATGAATATGCACACCGCATTGGCAAATGCCTTCTTGATTTGGATGGCGCCCTGGAAATCGATCTCCAAAATCACGTCCGCGCCCTGGGCCATGCGCTGGGCGATGGCGGTCTTGGAGGTGCCGTAGCGGTGCTGGTGCACATGGGCCCATTCGACGAAGGCGTCGGCCTGTACCATCGCGTCAAACTCGGGTTCGGAGATGAAAAAGTACTCCCGCCCGTGCTTTTCCTGGCCGCGTGGCGCCCGCGTGGTATGCGAGACCGAGGGCTGCACATGCGAGTCCAGTTCCTGGAGCGCGCGCACCAGGCTGGACTTGCCCGCCCCGCTGGGGGCAGCAACAACGAAGAGGTTTCCGGGGTACTCCATAGGGCAGGCTAGGGCGTTGGTTGGCCGGTCATTCTATGTTCTGGACCTGCTCGCGCATTTGCTCGATCAGCACCTTCATGTCCACTGAGATGCGGGTGAGCGGCAGCGCGGCTGATTTGGAGCCCATGGTGTTCGCCTCGCGGTGCAGCTCTTGGATGAGGAAATCCATGCGTTTGCCCATCTCGCCGCCCTTGTTGATCAGGTGGGCGAGCTCGTCAAGATGTGCGCCCAGGCGGGTGATTTCCTCGGCCACGTCTATGCGGATGGCAAAGGCGGTGGCCTCGGTCAGCGCCCGGTCCTGGGCCGCTTCGGCGCTGACGCTGCCCGCACTCAGTGCCAAGGCCTCTTTCCACTTATCCATAAAACGCAGGCGCTGCTGCTCCACGACTTGGGGCACCAGCGGCGTGGCCTGGCTGGCCAGCGTGCGTAGTTGCTCGATATGGTCTAAGAGCATGTGGCCCAGGCGCTCGCCCTCGCGCCGCCGGGCCTCCAAAAGCGCCTGTACCGCTTCGCGGGCCAAGGGCATGAGCTGTTCGCTCCAGTCTTGCGGGCCGCCTTGATCGTTGCCGGCCAGGCGCAGCACATCGGCCACGCTCAGCGCCTTTGCGCCGGGCAGCCAGTGGGTGACTTGTTCTTGCGCCAAGCGCAGGCTTTCTAGCAGCGCGGGGTTGGGTGCGGCCACGCCCTGGCTGCGGCTGATTTCGAAAACAGCCCGCACTTCCACCTTGCCGCGCTTGAGGGCTTTGGTGATCAGTTCGCGCAGTGGTGGCTCAAAGGCGCGCAAATCATCCGGGAGGCGAAACGACAAGTCCAGAAAGCGGCTGTTGACCGAGCGGATTTCAAGTCCCAGCCGAACGTTGGCTGCACCGGCTTGGCTCGCATCCTGCGCCGCCTGCGCGCCCTGACTTTGCACACTGGCATAGCCGGTCATACTGTAAACTTGCATCGAATAATCCTTGGGCATGGCAGTGGAGGGCCCAAGAATAACCGGCTTCTCATCCCGGCTCGCCACCTATGGCGGGAGCACAGCATTGTGCGAGGCAATCCGATTAAAGCAAGATGACCAAGGATAGCGCCCGTTCGCAACCCGCAGCCCTCGTTCCCGGCAAAGTTGTCGGCGGCTACCGCATTGTTAACAAGATTGGCTCGGGCGGTTTTGGCATTGTGTACCGCGCCATCAGTCCTACCGGACAGGAAGTGGCTGTCAAAGAATACCTACCCGGCGCCTTGGCATCGCGTGAAAACGGCAATGCCGAAGTGGTCGTGCCCCGCGAAATGCGTGCTTTGTACCGCATGGGTTTGCGCTGTTTTTTGGAGGAGGGGCGGGCTCTGGCCCAAATCGTGCACCCCAGCGTGGTGAGCGTACTCAACTTTTTGTTGGAAAACGACACTGTGTATCTGGTGATGAACTACCTGGAAGGCTCGACCTTGCAGCAGTACATCATGGTGGCTGCCTCGCTCAAGCAACCCAAGGTTTTTCGGGAAAGCACTATCCGCTCCCTGTTTGACGAGGTGCTGCGCGGCCTGCGTGTGGTGCACCAGCACACCATGCTGCATTTGGATATCAAACCGGCCAATATATTCATCACCGACGACGACCGGGCGGTATTGATCGATTTTGGCGCGGCGCGCAATGTGCTGCACAAAGACGGCAAGTTTTTGCAGCCCATGTTCACCCCCGGTTTTTCGGGTCCGGAAATGCGCAAGCACGGCAACGCTATCGGCCCGTGGACGGATATTTTTGCGATCGGTGCCTGTATTTTTTCTTGTATGACGGGGCATCCGCCGCCCGACATGGCCCGCTCTGACGGTCCCGAACAACTGCGCCAGCAACTGGTGTCTTTGCGCGCCACTTATTCGGACAGCCTGGTCGATCTGGTTACTTCCTGCATGGCCTTGAACCCCCAAAGCCGTCCGCATTCGGTGTTTGCAGTGCAAAAAATGCTGATGGGAGAGGTGACCAAGGCCGATTCCTCTGCCGCACCAGCTCTGGCTTTCCCTTCGGCCATGAGCCGCCTGATCGGGCAGCGCAGCGCGCGACCGTCGATGTTTGCCCCGGACGCCTAAACGCCTATGAAATTTTCGGTCTTTCAGCTAAGTCGTATCGGCGGACGCAAAAAAAACGAGGACAGGGCGGGCTACACCTATACCCAGGGTGCTGCTATTTTTCTCGTCGCAGATGGTTTGGGCGGACACCCTGCGGGTGAGGTGGCATCGCAGTTGGGCCTGCAGGTGGTGATGTCCATGTTCCATGAGCAGGCCAAGCCCACCTTGCACGACGTGCCCTCCTTCATGCGCGATGCCATGATGGCGGCCCATCAAAACCTGGTCGCGTATGCCATGGGGCACAGCATGGTCGATACGCCGAGCACCACCATGGTCATTGCCATCATCCAGGACCACCAAGTCTATGTGGGCCATTGTGGCGACTCACGGATGTATCTTGTGCGTGACGAGGATGTTTTCATGCAGACCACCGACCATTCCATGCTCATGCGTGGCAGTGCGTCAGGCGAGGGCGAAGGCGTTAGCCGCCATACCTTGTACAACTGCCTGGGCGCGTCGGATGCCCCTTTTGTAGACGTATCAGACCCGGCGCCACTGCATTTTCGAGACCGCTTGCTGCTATGTTCTGACGGCTTGTGGGGCTCGGTCGGCGAGGCCGACATCGTGCAGTGGATGAGTAAACACAATGTGGCTGACGCCTCAGCAGGACTGATGGAGCTGGCTTTGCAGCGCGGCGGCGCCCATAACGACAACGCGACGCTCATCACCGTGGCCTGGGAAGAGCCCGATAATGCGGGCCTGGTCTGACGCCATACTGCGTGCAGATGGCCTTGCCGATGTTTCATCCCCTGAGGTTCACTCATGTCTGTTTTCATTCGAAGCGGCGCGCGCGCCGCCCATGCTTTGCGCCCGGTGCGCATCACACGCGGCTATACCGTGCATGCCGAAGGTTCGGTGCTCATTGAGTTTGGCGCGACCAAGGTCTTGTGTACCGCCTCCGTCGAAGAAAAAGTGCCGCCGCACAAACGTGGCAGTGGCGAAGGCTGGGTCACGGCCGAATACGGCATGCTGCCGCGTGCCACCCACACCCGCAGCGACCGCGAGGCCGCCAAAGGCAAGCAAAGCGGCCGCACCCAGGAAATCCAGCGCCTGATCGGACGCTCCTTGCGCGCCGTGTTTGACCTCAAGGCCCTGGGCGAACGCACCATCGCGCTCGATTGCGATGTTTTGCAGGCCGACGGCGGCACGCGCACGGCGGCCATTACCGGCGCTTTTGTCGCCGCCCAAGACGCCGTCAACCGCCTGCTGGCGCAAGGCAAGATCAGCCAGTCGCCGATTGTGGGGCCGGTGGCGGCCATTTCGGTGGGCATTGTGCAGGGCACGCCTCTGCTCGATTTGGAATACACCGAGGACTCCGCCTGCGATACGGACATGAATGTGGTCATGACCGGCGCCGGCCATTTTGTGGAAGTGCAGGGCACCGCTGAAGGCGCCGCTTTCTCCCGCGCGGAAATGGACGCTTTACTCAACCTGGCCGAAAAAGGCATCGTCGAGCTCATGGCGCTGCAGCAACAAGCGCTGGCCCAGGCGCTGCCAGCGGCTTAAGGCTGGCGCTGGCCGATGCACATCGTTCTCGCCTCCAACAACCAGGGCAAGCTCGCCGAGTTGCAAGCCATGTTTGCCGACCTGGACTGCACCCTGGTGCGCCAAGGCGACCTGGGCGTCCCCGAATGCCCGGAGCCGCACCGCACATTTGTCGAAAACGCGCTGGCCAAGGCGCGCAACGCCGCCGCACACACCGGCCTGCCCGCGCTGGCCGACGATGCCGGTCTGTGCGTGGACGCTTTTGGCGGGTTGCCCGGCGTCGACACCGCCTACTACTCCACCCAATTTGGACTGCCTAAAGGTGATGACAGTAACGTCATCGCTTTGCTGACCCAGATGGAAGGCCTGAGTGAACGGCGTGCCGCGCTGGTTAGCACCCTGGTGGCGGTGCGCACGCCGCAGGACCCCGAGCCGCTTATTGCCGTGGGGCGCGTGGTCGGTGAGATTGCGCGTACCCGCGCCGGCAGCAACGGTTTTGGCTTTGACCCGGTGATGTGGATTCCTCAATTCGGCCAGACTTTTGCCCAATTGCCTGTTGAGGTCAAAAACGCCCACAGCCACCGAGGCCGCGCTGCCCAAGCCATGCGCGCGCTGATCCGCGAGCGCTGGTTCGGCGCATGAAAACCATCGCGCTGCAGGCCCAACCTGCGCAAGACGTACACGCCCAGGCCAACGACCTGGCGCACAACATGCGCCCCGGCGTGTTGCAACTGCCGGCCCTACCGCCTTTGTCGCTGTACTTGCACCTGCCCTGGTGCTTGCGCAAATGCCCTTACTGCGACTTCAACTCGCATGCTGCACCGCCGGGTGAATTGCCGCAGGCCGCCTATGTCGATGCCCTGATCGCCGATTTGGAGGCCGCCTTGCCGCTGGTGTGGGGCCGACCGGTGCACAGTATTTTTATGGGGGGTGGTACGCCCAGCTTGTTTGCGCCGCAAGAAATTGACCGCTTGCTCAGCGCTGTGCGCGCCCGTCTGCCCCTGACCCCCGACTGCGAAATCAGCATGGAGGCCAACCCAGGCACCTTTGAGCGGGACCGCTTTCGCGCTTTTGCGCAAGCGGGCGTGACGCGCTTGTCCATTGGCGTGCAAAGCTTTAACGACGCGCACCTGCAGGCCTTGGGCCGGGTCCATGACGGCGCGCAGGCGCGTGCCGCCCTCGAGGAGGCGGCGCGCTCTTTTGCCACCTTTAACCTGGACCTGATGTACGCCTTGCCCGGGCAAAGCATGGCGCAGCTGGAGGCCGATGTGCACCAGGCGCTGGACTTTGCGCCGCCGCACCTCTCGATTTACCACCTGACCATCGAGCCCAACACCTATTTCGCCAAGTTCCCACCGGCGCTGCCCGAGGACGACACGGCTTACGCCATGCTGGACCGCATCACCGAGCTGACTGGCCTGGCTGGACTGGAGCGCTACGAGGTGTCGGCCTATGCGCGTGCGGGACACCGCTGCTTGCATAACCTTAATTACTGGCAGTTTGGCGACTACCTGGGGCTGGGCGCGGGTGCGCACAGCAAGCTCAGTTTTGCCCACCGCGTGGTGCGCCAAAGCCGCCTGCGCGATCCGCGCCTGTACCTGCAGCGCGCTGCGCAAGGCCGGGCGCTGGCCGAAAACCAGGATGTGCGCCGTGCCGATTTGCCTTTTGAGTACATGCTCAACGCCCTGCGTCTGCGCGATGGCTTTGACTTACAAGCTTTTCGTGACCGCACCGGTCTGCCGCTGAGCACGATTGAGAAGGCTTTGGCTCAAGCCCAAGCCAAGGGCTTAGTTACCCGCGATGCTGTGCACGTGCGCCCCACTGTCAAAGGTTTTGACTTTTTGTCGGATTTACAAGGTATTTTTCTCGACGCTGCCTAAGGGGCTCAGGGCATCATTAACAGATGCCGCCTTGGCGAGGGATCCCGAAGGATCGGTCGCCAAGGGGCCCTGCATTTTTTTCAGCGGCCTTCACAGAGGAGCGCTGCCAACGAAGTCCCGGCCCAAGGTCACAGCGAAAGATTCGCCGGTGGGCTGAACTTCATTAAGTATAAGGCGAAAATAACAAAAAAGACAATTTATTTGTTATTTTTGTTGAATTTGTTGCATGGTAGTGAAGCGGGCTGAATGGGGGTGAGACGCTAGAATCGGCGCGCCGGGCCTATAGCTCAGTTGGTTAGAGCAGAGGACTCATAATCCTTTGGTCCCAGGTTCAAGTCCTGGTGGGCCCACCAAGTGCGAAAAGCCCCCGCTGTGAAGGCGGGGGCTTTTTTTATTTAGACCACGCTTTGCAGTTTCATGGCGACGCTCATGTCGCCTTCGACCTTGAGTTTGCCGCTCATAAAGCCGGTCACGGCGTTGAGTTCGCCGTCGAGCAGGGCTTGCAGGTTTTCCAGGCTGATGAGGATGGTGCAGTCGGTGTCTTGGTTGGTGTTGGAAACACTGTTGGGCTTAGAGACACCGTCCAAAACGATAACGCCATCGCTACCGCAGTCAAATTTCAGGGTTGCATCCAGGCCGCTGTCAGCGCCCATTTTTGCGCGCATCGATTCGGTCATTGATTCCAGGCTCATAGCATTTCCTTCTTAAACGGGGTGGTGGAGCGCATTATTGTAGAGATCACTCCCTTGACGGAATTGGCGCGTATGTCACCGACCGTACAGGACTGCCTGCCAGCCTTAAGGTCGCCGCGTAGCGGTATCAGAAGCGGCCTATGCTAGAATTGAACGCTTAGCGGCTGTAGCTCAGCTGGATAGAGTACTTGGCTACGAACCAAGGGGTCGTGGGTTCGATTCCTGCCAGCCGCACCAATTGAAAAGCCCTGGAACTGCAAAGTTCCAGGGCTTTTTTCTTGCAACCAAAGAAGCGCCGACCTCAGGGGCCAAACATATGGTTGATGGCATTCAAGGCACCCAAATCGGCCTCGCCGACCAAAGACAGCAAACGGATCCGCGCGCTCAGGTACACATAACGCGCCTGCGCCAAATCCCGCAGTACCAAAAAGCGCTGCTGTTCGGCGTTCAGGATGTCGATCACCGTGCGGGTGCCGGCCTGGAAGGACTTGCGGTTGGACACAATCAGCTGCTCGGCCGAGCTCAGGGCTTTTTCCAGTGCGCGCACCTTGGGGATGTTTTCGGTCACGCCACGCAATTCCCGGAAAACCCGCATGCCCAGATCGCGCCGTCCGGCCTCCAGCGCCTGGCTGGCACGCTCTTGCTGGGCCAGGGCTTGGCGCACCTGGGAGCTGGTATAGCCGCCGCCGTAAATCGGAATCGTGAGCTGCACGCCGACGCTCGCGTTGGTGTAGCTGTTGCGGACGTTGTAGACGTTTTCGCTGGCGCTGCTGGTCCATTGGAGCGTGGCGTCCAAGGTCGGCTCGTGGCCGGAACTGGCTTTGTCCACTTCCTGGCGCGCGGTTTCCAGCTGGGCTTGCAGGCTGAGTAGCTGGGGGCTGCTGTGCTCGGCCCGGGCAATCCAGGTGTCCAAGTCGGCCGGTTGCGGGTCGGCCAGCGTGAAATTAGCCAAATTCAGGCGCGCCAGCACGCCCGCTGGGCTGCCGGTCAATTGTTCTAACTGGCGTAAGGTGTAGGCCTTGTTTTGGCGTGCCTCGATTTCCAGGGCCAGCGTGCTGTCCAGGCGGGCCTGGGCCTCATCAATGTCGGTACGGGTGCCTGCGCCTGCAGCAAAGGCTTTGCGGGCGATATCCAGTTGCGTGGTGTTGGCGGCGCGTTGGGCCAGCACCAGTTCGAGTTGCTCTTGGGACAGCAGAGCTTCCAAGTAGCTGCCGGTAACTCGGGCTAGCAGATTTTGCTCCTCTTGGGCCAAAGTGGCCTCGGCCTCTTCAAACTGGGCCTGGGCCTGGCGAGTTTGCGCTAACAGGTAGCTGCGGTAAATCGGCTGGCGAATAGTCAGGGTTTGGCTGGTGCTGGGGTACTCGGTGTTGATAGTCTGGTCCACCCCCAGAAAATTGGGCGAGGTGCTGGCCAACCGGTTTTTGCCGTACTGCGCGCTGAACGATACGTTGGGCATTTGTTGCGCCAAGGCTTGAGGCAGGCGCTCGCGGCCAATGTCGGCAGCTGCGCGTGCAGCCAAAATATTGGGGTCGTTTTGGCGGGCTGCTTCATAGGCTTGTAGCAAGTCCATGGCGGGAGCTAAGCCGCACACGCCCAAAAGCGCAAGCGCTGTGGCATGTTTGCACAGGGCGTTTGCGCGCTGAAGTTCGGGGGCAGAGGTCTTCTTCATACTTATTCTTCCTTCATGGAAGCGGCCATACGCTTCATCAAGGGGTGTAGCAGGTAGGTCAGCACTGAGCGCTTGCCGGTGATGAAAATCACCTCCACCGGCATACCCGATTGCAATTGCCGGTCGCCCAACGCTTTAAAGCCCTCTTCAGTAATACTGATGCGCGCAAGGTAATAGGCCATGCCATTTTGCTCGACGATGAGATCGCCCGAGACGGACTGCACAGAGCCCTTAACAACCAACTGCGGAGTGTTGGAAAAAGACGAAAAGCGCACATCGACAGGGATACCCGTGCGGACTTTGTCAATCAGGTGGGGCGCCACCTTGGCCTCGATTAACAAGGCTTGTTCTTTGGGCACGATGTCCATCAACTTTTGGCCTGCACCGATCACCGCGCCAATGGATTGCACCGTCAAACCTACCACCTGGCCGGCCGCCGGGGCCTTGATCTCTAAGCGTCCCATATCGCCTTGGATGGCGCGGTATTTCTCTTGGTCCGCCTCGACCTCGCGACCCACGTCGGCCAAAGTCGACTCCACCTCTTTGTTGAACTCTTGCTGGCGCGCCACCATGCGCTGGCGTACCTCGGCGATGGCCCGCTTGGCACGGGTCAAATTGCCTTGCAGTTCGGCCAATGCCGAGCCCATCTCGGAGACTTGGCGCTCCAATTCCAGCTGGCGGTTGCGCGGGGCGTAGCCCTCGGCGACCAGGCCTTTGGTGTTAGTGAGCTCTTCGGTCAGCAGCGCCAACTGATTCTTGCGATTGGCACTCATGTTTTCGTAGGCCAAGATCATGCCTTCCTGTCCGGCGATGTTTTCCTGCATGCTTTGCAGGTCGGCGCCCAGGCTGGCCCGGCGCGAACCGAAGAGCTGCTGCTGGGTGGCCACCACCAATTGAATCTGCGGATCGCGCGCCGCTTGCACTACGTCGGGGTGCAAGCTGATGCTGCTGTGGCCGCGCTGCTCGGCCTGCAGACGGTCTTGCATGGCTCGCAGGCCGATGTAGCGTTGGCGCGCAGCTTCGAAGTTGGCGCGCGAGGCGGCTTCGTCCAGGCGCAAAAGCAGTTCGCCTTCCTTGACTTCTTGCCCCTCGCGCACAAACACCTCTTTGACAAGGCCGCCGCTGAGGTGCTGGATGACTTTGCGCTTGGTGTCGATGGCCACTAGGCCAGGGCCGGGAACGCCTTCATCGAGCGGCGCCATGGCTGTCCAAACCAGCAAGCCCACTAGGCCTACGCCCAACGTCCAAGCGCCAATGCGCCCTGCGCGTCCCGAAGGTGCGGGCTGCAAGTGATCGGCTGGGGAGACGAGGGTGGCTTCGCTGGGTGCACCGTGCGCTGAGGCCAGTTTGGAGGCGATGCGTTGGTTGACGGGGGGTGTAGTCATGGCAGGTCCGACAAAAGTTGAGGGTGAAACAGGGTCTGGGTAGAAATCAAAAAAGGCTCAAGCGGGCAAGGCCGCACTCGGAGCCGCTGCAGCGGCGTTCTTTTGCGCTGCTTGCAGCGCAGCAATTACTGCATCACGCGGTCCACGGGCTTGGACCTGCCCGTTGTTGAGGATCAGCAGGTGGTCTGCCACCGCGACGGCGCCTGGGCGGTGGGTGATCAGCACCACGGTTTTGCCCTGGGCCTTGAGGCGTACCACGGTTTGCTGCAAGGCCGCCTCGCCGGCATCGTCGAGGTTGGCGTTGGGTTCGTCCAGCACCACCAGCTTGGGATTGCCGTAGATCGCTCGGGCCAAGCCGAGTCGCTGACGCTGCCCGCCCGAGAGCAGATTGCCCGCCTCGCCCGTGGAGGTGTCATAGCCCTTGGGGAAGCGCAAAATCATCTCGTGCAGACCGGCGGCTTTGGCCGCTTCAATGATGGGCGCGCTGTTACTGCTGCCAAAGCGGGCGATGTTTTCGGCAATCGTGCCCTCAAACAACTCCACGTCTTGAGGCAGGTAGCCGATATGCGGGCCGAGCTCCTCCCGGTTCCATGAGGCGATGGGCAGTTCGTCGAGTAAGACATTGCCGCTAACGTCAGGCCAGATGCCCACCATGACGCGCGCCAGCGTCGATTTTCCCGAGCCCGAGGGACCCAGGATAACGGTGACACTGCCCGGCAGAGCGCTGACACTGACGTCTTTTAGGATGGCTTCTTTGCGCCCTGGCGCTGTAGCGACGGCGTTTTGCAAATGGATGGCGCCGCTGGGGGCGACGCGTTGCAGGCGATGGTCGCGCTCGGGGTAATCGGCCAGCAGCTTTTCCAACCGTTCAAAAGCGGCCCGCATGCCGGCAAACTGGCGCCAGCTGCTCACCATCAGGTCGATGGGGGCCAGCGCGCGGGTCATCAGCACATTGGCTGCGATCATTCCGCCGGGGGAGAGCTCGCCCTGGATCACGAGCAAAGCGCCCGCGCCAAGTACCAGTGATTGCTGGCTGTACCGCACAAACTTGCTGATCGCGGTGATGCGGTGGCTCACGTGCTGGGCTTGGCCGCTGCGCTGCATCGCAAAATCATGGCGTTGCAGCCAGCGCCTTTGCAGATTACGCAGCATGCCCATGGACTCGATTACCTCAGCGTTGCGCAGCTTGCTTTGTAAAAAGATACCAGCGTCTGTGTTGGCCGCTGTGGCCGCTTCGCTGGGCGCGAGCGTGCCCTGGTGGCCGAATTTGGCCAAGGCCAGTTGCACCAGCGCAAAGACAATGCCCAACCAGCCGAGCATGGGGTGCAGGAAAAACAGCACCGCCATGTAAATCGGCGTCCAGGGCGCATCAAAGAAGGCAAAAATACCATTGCCGGTGAGGAATTGACGCACCTGAATCAGGTCGCTAAAGGCACGCGAGGGCGAGTTGCCCGTTTGGTTGAGGTAGGCGTCAAAGCTTGCGTTAAAAACCTGGGTGCTCAGGCGCGCGTCCAGCGCCACGCCGGCGCGCACGAGCAGGCGAGAGCGCATCCACTCGGCGGCGGCCATCACGGCAAACATGGCCAGGGTCAGCATCGACATGGCCAAAAGCGTGAGTTCGCTTTGGCTTTGGAGCACGCGGTCGTACACCTGGAGCATGTACAAGGTCGGCGAGAGCATCAGTAAATTGGCAACCAGGCTGTAGCCGCCAACGCTCAGGAATGCACCGCGAAAGCTCCACAAAGTGGTGCGCAGCGCGCTGCGGGGGGTGGGGGAGTGGGCTTGGTTCATAAGAGGGTTTCCATGGATCAGGCGGCTGCAGGTGCTGTGGCGCCTGCAGCCGGGGCTCGCGCCTTGGTGGCTGCTTCATTCAAGGCTTTGAGAACCTCGTCGCGGGGGCCAAACATTTGTTGCTGTCCGTCGCGCAGCACAAGCATCTTGTCGGCGACGCCCAAAACGCTGGTGCGGTGCGTCATGACGACAAAGGTGGTGCCGCTGGCCTTGAGGTTGGCGATGCTGGCAGCCAAAGCGGCATCGCCTTGTTCGTCTAGGCTGGAGTTAGGCTCGTCCAGAACCACAAAGGCGGGGCGCCCGTAAATCGCGCGGGCCAGGCCGACGCGTTGGCGCTGACCGCCCGACAAGACCGCGCCATCGCGCCCAACCTGGCTGTCGTAGCCTTTGGGCAAGGCCGTGATCAGCTCGTGCAGGCCAACGGCCCTGGCTGCGGCCTCTACCTGCGCGGTATCAATGACGCCAAAGCGGGCGATGTTGTCGGCGATGGTCCCGTCAAACAATTCAACGCCTTGGGGCAGGTAGCCCACGAAGGGGCCGAGGTGGTTTTTGTCCCAGCTATAGATATCTGCGCCGTCAAGGCGCACCTTGCCGCTGGCCGCTGGCCACAGGCCCACCAGCAGACGCGCCAAGGTCGTCTTGCCCGAGGCCGATGGCCCGACCACCGCCAGCACTTCGCCGGGGTTCAGTGCGAAGGCCACGCCGCGAAAGATAGCGACCTGCGAGCCGGGGGCGCCTGCCATGACCTGCTCGACCAGCAACTGCCCGCTGGGCGGGGGCAGTTGCATGGATTCGGGCTTAGCAGGTACCGCGTTCAAAACCGCGTCAAGTCGGGCGTAGGCCACGCGAACATTGACCACCATTTGCCATTGCGCCACCAATTGGCCCAACGGCGCAAGCACCCGCCCGCCCAAAATGGAGCCCACGATCATGTACGAGGCGCCGCCATTGAGCTGGTTGTTTAGCAAGAGCCAGGCACCCAGGCCCAAGAGGCCCGAGCTGATGGTGTTTTGTAAAAATCTGGAGAGCGCCTGGTAAAAACCGCCATGGTCCGAGGCGGTAGCCTGTAGGTTCAGAAATTCTTCTTGCTTTTTGAACCAGCGTTTATGGATGTCCCGAAGCATCCCCATAGCCTCGATGACCTGGGCGTTGCGCAAGGTGTTGTCGGCGTATTGCTGGGCGCCAATTGCGCTGCGGTTGGCCGCCATCAAAGGCGGCTGGGTGCTGCGCTCATTGAGCCAGCCGATCAGCGTTTGGGCGACCGCGGCAATCACAGAGGCCCAGCCCAGCACCGGGCTGATCATGAAAATAAGCACCAAAAATAGCAGTGACATCGGCGCGTCCATCATCGCCATGAGGACGGGTGCACCCAGGAAGTCGCGCACTGACCGGAAATCGTTCATGGCCTGCGCGGTGCCAAAGGGCAGGCGTTTGAGGTTGGCCTCGAAAATGGCGTCAAAGATGCGGCGGTTAAATTGCTTGTCAAAATCCACCGCGGCTTCGTGCATCACCTCCGAGCGCACCCACTCGAGCACCTCCATCAGGGCGTAGGCACCCAAAACCAGCAAGGTCAGCATGGCCAAGGTCATCACGTCGCTGCTGTTGAGCACCCGGTCGTAGACCTCCAACATATAGCCTGAGGGCGCCAGGACCAATAGATTGGTAAATACGCTGAACCAGGCGGCTTGGCGGAAATAAGGGCTCAGCGCGCCGATGGCGGTGCGTAACTCGGAGGGGGGGTTATTGGGGTTCATGGGGTCTCCTCGACCAAAACGTAATCGGGCAGGGCAGCGCCCGCAGAGGGTGGCGCAGGCTCGCCAGTAGCCTCGGGGGGGGCGTCTTCCAGCACTGGAGCAGCAGACACCGAGGCATCGCTAAATTGGAAAGCGAGGCAGTAATTGCTGGCATCGCTGCCAGAGAGCACGATCTCGAGCAATTTATACACTTTGAAATTAGCCTCGTCCTGGGGCGAGAGCGCCAGTGCGAAGCGCATTCGCCCGTCCAGGGTGTACATGGACAACTGGCCATCTTTAACGCTCAGGGTATGACGGTCAAAGTACACCGGGCACTGGTCTGTAAAGCGCAGCAGGGGCAGGGGCTTGTCGCCCAGTTTGGTCAGGTTGAGCGGACTGTCGGGGTGCTGAAAGACCAACCGCGATGTGCGCGAGACCGAGTAAATTGCATTGCAGACCATTTGCGAGCCAAGGTCAGGAAAGCGGGCGCGCAGCGTTCGATACATTAAGTGGTGCAAGGCCACTCGGTTCCAAATGCGCGACTGCTGAACCACGGGAGACAATGCATTGCACGCCTGCGCAAACAAAGCCTGCAGTGCTTGCAGTCGCTGAGATTGTTCTGGGGACGCATTGAGCGGGACGCGCAGTGATGTATTCATATATGAGCAAGTATATCATATATGAATTTTTCGTGCTCGAAAAACGACGGTGCCTGACCTGTCAAAATTTCAGATCTGTCCTAATCAACTGTGTTGCTGCCTGGGGCCCCCTGGGCGATCAGCGCAAACACTTCCAAAGGGGCAGCAACGCCACGTAACTTGATGGACCCCAGAGATCGGGTGGGGTGGCGCTGCAAAAGTGCCTGGGTGTTCGGACCAATCACCAAATCGGTAGGTAGGTCACGTGCCGCTGCCTCCAACCTAGAGGCATAGTTGATGCAGTCCCCCACCGCCGTATAGGTGCTACGAAATGGCGTACCCAGGTCGCCGACCAGCGCAGGCCCGCTTTCGATGCCGATGCGCACCCGCAGCGCGGTCTGTCCCTGGGCCAAGCGCTGTTCATTCCAATAAGCGACCATTGTCAAAATGTCCAGCCCAGCTTGTACGGCCCGGTCGGCGTGGTCCTTGGCAGGCACTGGTGCACCCCAAAATGCCACGAGTCCGTCACCTGTGTATTTGTCCAGGGTGCCGCCCTGGGTCAACACAGGCGTCGTAAGACACCCCAGAAACTCTTTGGTGAGGCGCGCCGCCTGCGTCAGTGAAAGGTTAGACGTAGCGCGGGTATACCCTTCCATATCGGCGATGAGAACTGTAACTTCCCGCAGCGTGGGCGTGAGGCTGTGGTTTAGGCCAAGGCGCAATATTTCATCGAGTACCGGTTTTGCTACATAGTGGGAAAAAGTCGCAACAAGCCGGCGTGCCCTGCCTTGCGATTGCCACCATTCGTAAGGGATGGCCACTATCAATACCACAAAAAAGGCGGTCAGAGGGGCGATTAGCGCAAACTCGGCCTGCATTGCTACGCCTGCGCCTGCCAGTGCCAACCATCCCAGCATGAGCGCCAAAAGTACCAGAGTGCCATGCCAAGCGGCCAGGGACGCAATGGCTAGCAATGCGCCAGACACGCTCAGGGCGGTCCAAGCCAACATCCACGCCGAAGCGTCCCATGGCAGGCGCGCCTTACCTTCGGAAATATCGAGCAGGCCCGAAAGGGCTTCGGCATGCACGAACATGCCCGGCGCGAGAGCTTCAACGGGGGTGGCTACCCGATCGCTCAAACCTAGTGCCGACGAGCCCACGAATACAAAGCGCCCTTGAATTAGTGAGAGATCAACCTTTCCCGACAGCACATCCGCTGCTGATAGAACGGTATAGGATTGGATGGCATGGCCAAAGGGAATACGCCAGAGGCCTTGCCGATCTCCCTGGGCCAGTGGCGCGTGGGGATCCACGCAATCAAGCAAGGCCGCAGCCAGCGGTAAATAGTATCTGCCTTCGTAACTACTGAGCGCTGGAGTTTGGCGCAGTACGCCGTCCGTATCAGGCAGGTAGCCAATGTTTCCGACGCAACGCGCGTTAGCCAAACCAGCGTGGTTTGCAATGTATCCCAGCGCCCTCACCTCTCGTTGGTCACCCTTGGGAGAGTGTCCGGCGGCGAGCACGCCGACCTGATTGGGAACCTCTCGAGGGCTGAAATCCATGACCTGGGCCAAGGTCAGCGGCGCATGCTGAGCAAGGGCAGCCAGGCGCCGATCGCCCGGGCTGTCCGCTGCCTCGGGTAGCACCATATCCAAGGCGATGGCGCGGGCACCGCCATCGACGATGGCCACCTCGACCAGGTCGGCCAGTCGTGCCCGGGGCCAGGGCCAGGGGCCCAGCTGCTGCAAGCTCTCTTCGTTCACATCGATAACTACGAGGCGGTTTTCCGGGCGGGTATCGGCTTGCATGCGCAAATAGGCATCGCGTAGTGACGCCTCAAGTCTGCCTATTTGCGGCGGGCATTGCCATTGGATCCAGGCTGCAAAGCCAATTGCTGCAATACCAATGGCCCAGCGGATCGACCAACGCAGCAATAGCGGTTCAGGCATACCGAGCAGTCCTATTGCGCAATCTGCGCCGGCGAGGGGCGCGCGCCGCACAGTTGAGCATACAAATCGCAATACGCCTGGCCCACTACCTGTGGCGTAAAGCGTTCCTGCCAACGCCTTTTGGCTCCTTCTCCTAAACGAGCGCAAAGCGCCGCATCCTCGCTGAGCCGCGCCATGGCATTGGCCAAGGCTGCACCATCGGCTGGGGGAACCACCAGCCCTGTTTCGCCGTCTATATTGATCCAAGTCGTACCAGTACCAATTTCGCAACTGATCAAAGGCCTACCGACACGTGCGCCTTCTAGCAAAGCCATGCCGAAGGCTTCAGAGCGCAGGTGGGAAGGGAAAACTACGGCACGACAAAGGCGAAACAAGGCGTTTTTGTGTTCGTCGTTCAAGGCGCCTAAGAAATGCACATTGGTCAGGCCATTGATTTGGGCCTCCTGGCGCAGGCGATCGCCCTCCGGGCCTTCGCCCACAATGACAATCGGAACTTTTACTTGTGCGGCAGCTTGCAATAGAAAATCAAGCCCCTTGTAATAGCGAAGCACGCCCACAAAAAGGAAAAAATCGGTGCCAAATCGCGCATGCCAGTGTCCAATGGATGCATTGTCTACAGATGGCGCCGGCCCCATGCAGTGCGGTATGTAGCTCAACTTATGCCGGTATTGCTGCAAAACGGTGCTGCTACGTTCGTAATTGGGAGAGGAGGCCACGATGTGCTTTGCCGCACCCAAGAGCCGACGGCGCAATGGCGCATAGAGCTGCCCCAGCCCTAAATCATTTTGCCTTACGATGTCAGAGATGTAGGTCACCAGCACTGGCTGCTTGCGATTGCGGATCCAAGGCAGCATAAGGTCGGCGAAAGGCCAGGGATAATGCACCTGAATGATGTCGCTTTGCGCCGCCGCTGCACGGCAACGTTGTATTGCCGTCCAGGCGCCGATGTCGCAGGAGGCAATTTCCAACCAAGATTTGGCGCGAACCAACCGCCCCTCCGGCAAACCCATGGCCGAGGGCTCGGGTTGACGGGCGAGGGCGAATATAGTGTTGTCGACCCCCAAAGTTTGGGTCGCCAGGCACAACTGGCGAATTGACTCCTGCGCTCCGCCCTGCGTCTCAGGAAAATAAGTCCGGTAAATATGAAGAACGCGCATAGTCAGGCAGTTTTGCTCCCCATTTTGCTTCAATACGCCGCAGTCAGGTATGAAAAACCGCTAAATGGGGCCCGTCAGAGATTTTTGCTTCAGACCCAGCGTGCTGAGTTTGCATTTCCGTGATTGACGGCTCGGAGGGCGGCAGCGGAGCATCTTGGCGAACTCCCGAGCCGGCGCCTTATGATGCGTCCCAAGACATTTTCCAATCACTGAACCGAATTGACCTGCGCACACCATGGGCTCGACGCTGCAATCCTTGTGGAATTATCGAGGCTTCATCTTTGGAAGTGTGAAGCGGGAATTTGAGACGAAATACCAAAATTCAGTTCTTGGCGCAGCCTGGACCATTGTCAATCCGATGGCCATGATTATGGTCTACACCATTATATTTTCTCAGGTGATGAAAGCGAGATTACCTGGAGCCGAAACGCAATTCGCATACAGTATTTATCTGTGCGCTGGATTGCTGACCTGGGGCTTGTTTACCGAAATAGTGACTCGTGGACAAAACATATTTATTGAAAACGCCAATTTTCTAAAGAAAATTAGTTTTCCACGGTTAACTTTGCCGGTAATTTTGGTATTCAATGCCTGCATCAACTTCGCGATTATCTTGAGCCTTTTCTTGATATTTTTAATATTATCTAATAACTGGCCAGGATGGAGCTTGCTGTATCTGGTGCCTCTTTTGGTGATTCAACTTCTGTTGGCTTCCGGACTGGGTATAGTTTTGGGCGTATTGAATGTTTTCTTTCGCGATGTCGGACAGTTTTTTGGAATATTTTTGCAATTATGGTTCTGGCTGACACCGATTGTTTACCCCTCAGACATTCTCCCGCAAGCAGCGCGTAACTGGATGGTATTGAACCCGATGTTTCCGCTCATTCGTGCATACCAAAGCGTTTTTATCGGGCAGGGTATCGCGGACTGGCCATCCCTTTGCATACCCTTGGTCGCGGGTACTGTGCTGTGCGCACTGGGATGGCGAATGTTTCACAACCACAGCGGTGAAATGGTGGATGAACTCTGATGGGTAGTATCACCGTCCATTCATTAGGCAAGGCCTATAAGCAATATCAGGGGCGCTGGGGGAGGTTGACTGAGTGGTTACTTTTCGGGGCTGTGGCCCGCCATCGTCTGAAATGGGTTTTGCGAGACATTAGTTTTTCAGTCCGGCCTGGTGAATCGGTAGGCATCATCGGAATTAATGGTGCGGGCAAGAGCACCTTGCTTAAACTCATCACGGGAACTACCCAGGCCACCGTGGGCAGCGTCCAAATGACCGGCCGCGTCGCTGCATTGCTGGAACTGGGAATCGGCTTTCACCCGGACTTTACCGGGCGCCAAAATGCGATCATGGCTGGGCAGCTATTGGGAATCAGTACGTCACAAATGAACGATCTCATGCCTGAGATCGAATCCTTTGCCGAAATTGGAGACTATATAGATCAGCCCGTTCGGGTGTATAGCAGTGGTATGCAAATGCGCTTGGCTTTTAGCGTTGCCACAGCCATACGCCCCGATATACTTATCGTCGATGAAGCGCTGTCGGTGGGCGATGACTATTTTCAGCACAAAAGTTTTGATCGAATTCGGACTTTTCGTGAACAAGGTACCACCTTGCTGATGGTTAGCCATGACAAGGTAGCTATTCAAAGCATTTGCGATAGGGCGATTTTGCTCAATAGTGGTCAGATCGCCATGGAGGGACCACCCGAAGCGGTAATGGACTATTACAACGCCATGTTGGCGCAGCGTCAAACTACTGCAGTGCATCGCATCCAACGAACGGACGGTAAAGTGCAAACCATTTCCGGGTCGGGCGAAGCGCAAATCCTCGATGTCTCCTTGCTTCATACCAGCGGCAAGGAAGCCGACGTGGTAGCGGTGGCGGAGAAGCTGGTCTTGACGGTTCGCACCCAGGTGAACCAGTCGATACCGGACCTGGTGCTGGGATTCATGATCAAGGACAGGATGGGCCAGCCCATATTTGGCACGAACACCTATTACTTGGACCAGGTCATCGCACCGGCCGCAGCAGGAGGTGTCCACTTATTTGTGATCGACTTTGTAGCCAACCTAGGGCCTGGGTCATACTCCATTGCGATAGCGCTGCATTCGCAGGAAAACCATCTGCATAAAAACTATGAATGGCGTGATCTGGCAGTTGTATTTAATGTCATAAACGTGGATAAAGTTAACTTCGTTGGTTCAAATTGGCTACCTATTTCACTAAAAATTGAATCATGACGGACAGTTTTTACACAGAATTTGAATCGAGCTTCAGAGGCGCGCGCGCATTGATTACTGAGCGTCTTCAGGTTTACGATGATTTTCTTCAACCTTTGGTGACAGCCTTGCCCAAGGCAGAAGTAGTCGACTTAGGCTGTGGACGCGGGGAGTGGATTGAAAAAATGCAATCTATGGGTTTTTCCCCGCATGGCGTTGATTTGGACGAAGGTATGTTGGAGTCCTGCCGGGAAAGGGGTTTCAGAGTCCATCGGGGTGATGCACTGGATTACCTTGCCACGCTTGCTGATCAAAGTCAGGCCATCGTGTCTGCTTTCCATTTGGTGGAGCACTTGCAATTTGAGCAGCTCCAAGTACTGATTACCGAAGCATTGCGGGTTTTGTTGCCCGCCGGTTTGTTGATCATGGAAACACCAAACCCTGAAAACCTGATCGTGGCGACCCGCAATTTTTATCTCGATCCAACGCACCAGAAGCCATTGCCGCCTGAGTTACTGTCATTCTTGCCAAGATTACACGGTTTCCAGCGTATCAAATTAGTGCGTTTGCAGGAGTCGGCGCAACTGCGAACTAACTTCGCACCCACGCTTGCAGAGGTTATCAGCGGAGCAAGTCCCGACTACGCAGTGATAGCCCAAAAGAGCGCTCCCGCTGAAATTCTGAGTATGTGGAACATTGGGTTTGCAAAAGACTTTGGGCTTTCATTGCAAACGCTTCTCGATCGCTACGACCACAATATAAGTTTGCAGTTGAAAACGCTTCGTGCAAATGTGCAAATGCTTCAAGACCAAATGATCCAGGCAGTTGCAATGACCGAGCGAGCCGAAATGAAGGTGCAATGGGCGGCAATTGCGGTACAGGAAGCCAAGTCGCAAATGCATTTGGATTTTCTTGCCCAACTCAATACGGTGTATATGAGCCGATCTTGGCGAATTACCAAACCTTTGCGCTGGTTGAATTTTCAGAAAAGATTACTCGCCGAACACGGGCTTGCCATGCGCTTAGGCGCTTTATTCAAAAGGCTGTCTTCCTCGCTATGTGACCAAAAGGCTTACTTACCCAGTCATGTCAAAGGGCGAATTGACGCCTCCCCAAGGCTCTCGCCCCGCGGGTTAGAAATCCGGGATGATTTGAAAAAAGCACTTGCAGATCAGGGGGAATGATTATGCGCATTGTCATTGACATGCAAGGTGCACAAACTGCCAGTCGCTTTCGTGGTATCGGCAGGTACACGCTGTCTCTTAGCCAGGCCATAGCGCGTAATCGCGGCCCGAATGAGGTGATTTTGGTTCTTAATGGGCTGTTTGCCCAGAGTATTGAACCCATACGCCAAGCATTCGAAGGAATCATTCCCGCCGAGCACGTTAAGGTCTGGACAGCGCCCGGACCGGTAAACGTAAATGATATCGACAATATCTGCCGTGCAAATGTCGCCGAGTATCTGCGCGAGGCTTTTATTGCCAGCCTGCAACCGGATGTGGTTTTAATAAGTAGCTTGTTTGAAGGCTATGTCGACAATGCGATTGTCACCGTTGGTTGTCTTGACCACCATACATTGGTTTGCACGACGGTTTATGACTTTATACCGCTGCTCAATCCAGAGCAATACTTGACGCCCCACCCGGCCTACGAAACGTATTACAGGCAGCGAATCGAAGCAATGCAACGTGCTGACCTGTGCCTGTCGATTTCTGATTCATCTAGGAGGGAAGCGATCGAACATCTCGCGATTCCCTCCGATAAAATTATAAATATATCGGCAGCATGCGACTCATCCTTTCGTCCACAGCACGTCGATGAAGCGAGGCGTCATCAGTTATTGGATAAATGGAGAGTCAGCAAGCCATTTATTTTATATACCGGCGGAGCAGACCATCGAAAAAACCTCCCCCGACTGATTGAGGCCTTTGCCCAATTACCCGCAGACATTCGGCAAGCCTACCAGCTTCTTTTTGCAGGAAGGCTTTCCGAGATCGAAATTGAGCATGTCAACAGCACCGCTCTGTTGCATGATCTAAGCTTGGCCGACGTCCGATTCACGGGTTTTGTGTCAGATGACGAGCTTGTTGCTGCCTACAACTTGTGTTGGCTTTTTGTTTTTCCATCATGGCACGAAGGATTCGGTCTGCCTCCATTGGAGGCCATGGCGTGTGGCGCTGTGGTTATTGCTTCCGATACAAGCAGTCTGCCGGAGGTGATGGGACTGGAGGCAGCGATGTTTAATCCATTGGACGTCGAATCCATTAAAGAGAAATTATTGCAGGCACTTACAGATCGTGTATTTCGCGAACAATTAGTTAGCCATGGCCTTTCCCAGTCAAAAATGTTTTCTTGGAACTTATGCGCCCAGACCGCTTTGCGGGCATTTGAATGTGAGTGGCAAAAGCGCCTCGACGCTGTCGCTGAGATGCGTCCGTTGAGCGAAATTTATCGACACGACTATGCCAGACTGGTCAAAGAAGTAGCGGCCAACCTGAAACAGTGGGGTGCAGAAAACGATCAGACGCTTGTTAACGTCGCGTCTTGTATCGACTGCAATGAGCGCGAGGTTGCCTCCCTGCGGCGCACTGACCTACTCCCCTCCCGATTACTATGGCGTATTGAGGGTCCATTTGACAGCAGCTACAGTTTGGCATTGGTTAACCGAGAATTCGCGCGTGGGCTTGTCGCGCTTGGCCATGATGTGGCATTGCATTCGGCCGAAGGCGGGGGCGACTTCCCAGCCAATCCAAAATTCCTCGCAGCAAACGAAGACCTGAAGAATTTGCACAAACGTGCGTTGGCTTTGGGGTCGAACCAGGCTGACGTATTGAGCCGTTTTATGTATCCTCCGCGGGTTCTTGACATGGATGCCCGCCATAACTTCCTTCACTGTTACGGGTGGGAGGAAAGCCGGTTCCCTTCAGATTGGGTGCAGGCCTTTAATGAACATTTGGACGGCATGACCGTGATGTCCCAGCACGTAGCCAAGTTGTTGATGGATAGTGGTGTCCGTGTGCCAATCGCTGTGACCGGTTTAGGTGTAGATCATTGGGAGCGGGTTGAAGTGGGCGATACGCTTACGATTCAAGCTAAGACATTTCGGTTTTTGCATGTCTCATCTTGCTTTCCGCGAAAGGGCATTGAAGAACTGCTTAGGGCCTACGGTTTGGCCTTTAGAGCCAGTGACGATGTCACGCTGGTGATCAAGACCTTTCCAAATCCGCACAATCAAATTCATCAATGGTTAAGTGACATACGAACAACTGACGCTAATTTCCCTGATGTTTTGGTGCTTGAGTCAGACTACAGTGACTCGCAGCTTAAGTCTTTGTACGCCCAATGTCAGTCGCTCGTTGCGCCGAGTAAGGCAGAGGGATTTGGCTTGCCGCTGGCAGAGGCGATGCTTTCGGGATTGGCAGTTATTACTACGGGCTGGAGCGGGCAACTTGATTTCTGCACCAGCGAAACTGCATGGCTAGTGGAGTTTGATTTTGTTCAGACGAAAAGTCATTTTGATTTATCAGACTCGGTGTGGGCACAACCTAATGTGCACCATTTAGCGCGCAAGCTAATCGAGGTGCACCAGTCGTCCGCCAGCGAGCGAGCAAAGCGCGCAGGCGCAGGCCGTCAACTGTTGCTTGCCCAATTCACATGGAAACAGGTGGCTCAAAGATCCGAACAAGCATTACGTAAATTCACACTGGTTGGGGAAAAAAATGAACCGCGTATTGCTTGGGTGAGCAGTTGGAATACCCGGTGCGGGATAGCAAGTTATTCGCAGCATATGCTCGAGCATATGCCTGCTGATGTTCAAATTTTGGCCAGCCACACCGATGCTATGGTGGCAGGTGATGATGATCGTGTAGTTCGTTGTTGGCATCAGGGAGACGATGACTCACTGGTCAATTTAGCGGCGACCATTGATTCGGCGGACTTTGACATATTGGTTATTCAGTTTAATTATGGATTCTTTGACTTACTGGCATTGGCCGGTTTTGTAAATAGCCAAATCGATGCAGGGCGTACCGTTGTGACGGAAATGCATTCAACGACCGATCCGATGCAGGTATCACACAAAAAAATTGTAGATTTGGTTGCCGCCTTAAAACGCTGTGACAGAGTGATTGTTCACAGCGTCGCTGATTTAAATAGGCTCAAAACGTATGGCCTTGTGGCGAATGTCGTGCTATTGCCTCTTGGCATCATTGAGCGACATCCTGGTGCGAAAGAGGCGGTCATTGATCGACCATTTCGAATTGCCAGTTATGGTTATTTTTTACCCCATAAAGGCCTATTGGAACTCATTGATGCGGTAGTCAGTTTGCGTGACGCGGGAGTATCTTTAGAACTTACTATGGTGAATGCACAATATCCTGCGCCTGTCTCGGCCGAGACGATTGCGCAAGCGCGCACCAAAATAGCGGCAACACATGCACAAGATCAAATAGTTTTGCGGACTGATTATCTCGACGATGCCCAGAGTCTTGGCTACCTTTCAGATGCCGATTTGATTGTGTTTCCTTACCAAAAGACCGGGGAGTCGGCCAGTGCTGCGGTGCGTTTTGGAATTGCAAGCGGAGTAGCCGTAGCGGTGACGCCCTTAGGAATATTTGACGATGTTCGTGACGCTGTCCATTTCCTGCCTGGCACTTCGGTTGAACATATCTCTGAAGGCATAGATGCTTTGATGCGCGCAATTCAAGGTGAAGATGCATCAATGGTTGCAAAAGCGAAAGACAATGCGCGTTGGTTGGCTGACCATCGCTATTCCAAACTTGGTATTCGCTTGGCCGGCATGCTGGCGGCACTACATTTCAAAAATTGCGCACTCAATGGGCCACGAAGTTAATCTATGCGAGAAATATTTTTTAGGTTTATGCAAAATCCGTTTTTCCGTGAAAAATTGAGCTGCGTTACGGTTCTGGTATTGCTTTTGGGTCGCATATGAATATATTGCTTACTGGTGCCTCTGGGTTCACGGGCCGTATGTTTGCAAGCATGGCTCAACGGTCCGGCCATGCAATTGTTCCCGTTCGCGCTGACCTCACGGATGCCGCCGCCTTAGAGGCAGAAATTGGGCAGTATTTGGTGGATGCGGTCGTTCATCTGGCAGGCATCAGCTTTGTCGGACATGGTGACGAGACTGCTTTTTATTCTGTCAATGTCGTTGGCACGATGAATTTATTGTCGGCGCTCTCTGCATTGCCGGTCGTTCCTTCCTGCGTACTCCTTGCAAGTAGTGCCAATATTTATGGAAATTGCGCGGCGTACCCCATCGTGGAGTCCCAAACTGTTGCTCCGGCGAACCATTATGCGATGAGCAAGGCAACGATGGAGAAGGTGGCGCACCTCTATGCCGACCGATTACCCATAGTTATTGTCAGGCCCTTTAATTACACGGGGCCGGGACAGGCTCCGCAATTTTTGATTCCTAAACTGGTTGACCATTTCAAACGCGAGGCTTCTAGTGTTGAACTTGGAAACTTGCACGTGGAGCGTGAATTTAACGACGTTCGTATGGTGTGTAACGCGTATTTTGCTTTGCTTGAAAAAGGCCAACCGGGCGAGGTTTACAACGTATGCACGGGAAACTCCTACACCTTGATTTCCGTGGTTGAAGCGTTGCAATCGCTTACAGGTCACCGCATCGAAACTAAAGATAATCCGGAGTTTGTGCGAGAGGGTGAAGTTCACAAACTTTGTGGTGATCCTTCAAAACTGCGTGCGGTAGTCGGTATACAAGAGAAATACACTATTTTGCAAACACTGCAGTGGATGCTGGAGACACCGTAATGCGTGTCGGATTTGGCGCCAGCGTGCTTGCCAGGGGTTTGCAATTGGGTCAACTTGATGGGATTGCCTATTACACCCAAGAATTGTCGCGAGAGCTTGTTCAGATGCGGTGTGAGCTTAACCCTGTCATTTTCGGAAAGGCGAAGCTTGAAACTTTGCAGGGATTCACAACGGAGCATTGGAGCAGGTTTAGCACTAACGCGCTAATCTCGGCCCTCACAGGAGTTGATCACCCGGGTCGCATTAGAGGCGCAAATAAAATCGATCTATTTCATGCAACTGATCATTTGATTCCTAGGCTTCGCGCAACGCCTGTGTTGGCCACCTTAATGGACGCAATCCCGCTGGCCCATCCAGAGTGGGTTCATTCGCGATTGCGGCCTATTCAAAATATTTTGTGGAAAAAGACTGCTTCTTGGGCGCAGCATATTGTCACTATCTCTGAATACTCCAAATTGCAGATTTCAGAACATTTCAATATCCCGCCACGTAATATCAGCGTCGTACCGTTGGGAGTGGATAAACGCTATTTTGAGGCTTTATCCAGTCAATATGTTGTGCAAGTCTTGAAAACGTATGGTCTGCCAACGAGTTTTTTTCTCTTTATTGGAACATTGCAGCCTAGAAAAAATATTTTGCGAATTATCCAATCACATCAATCTTTGCCCATATATATGCGCAAGGCTTTCCCCTTGGTCATCGTGGGTAGAAATGGCTGGGATAGCCAGGAGCTCATCACAATGATGCAAGATGCCGCCGGACGCGAACCTATTCATTGGATCGGTGCCGTCTCCGACTTGGAAAAACGGGCCCTTTTGCAATCTGCCACTGCTTTGGTTTTCCCCTCACTGTCAGAGGGATTTGGTTTGCCTGTGCTTGAAGCGTTTGCAAGTCAAACGCCAGTGATCACCTCCAACACCACATCGCTTCCAGAGGTTGCGGCCGATGCGGCCTTGTTGGTCAATCCGATGGATGTGGCCGAGATTGCCAATGCAATGCAAACCTTGATCCAGAACGAGAATTTGATCCTTCAATTAAAGACCTTGGGACTTTCTAGGGCCCAACAATTTACCTGGCGCGCTTGCGCACAAGCGACGCTTGCTGTCTATGAATCGATGGCGAATTTCGCCTAAACAGGCCCACATGGATTTGTCGCCGAATATTTAACTCTGATAAAGCAAAACCGAGTCCGCATGGACGCCGATTAATTGAATTGCAGCTTGAATATCTGTTGGGGTTACGGCCGCGGCAATTTTCATCCCCTGGGTAATAGATTCGCCGGGTGTGTTGTAGTTGAGTGCTAAATTAACGGCAAAGATTTGCGCGAGCGCTATTTTGTTGTCCAGCAAATTGGCGACCCAGCCGTAAGTTGCATCATTTTTGAAAGTATGTGCGGCATCCAAAATAGTGGACACCAATTGGCCCCGTTGGACTCCTGCCCCTAACTCGGCGTTCCAATACTTGAGACCATCAGCATCGGCACCGTCTTTGCGTCCCAGTACATTTTTGTATACCAAGTTGATAAAGTCGGTGTTATTCATGCTGGCGCTAAAACCTGTAAGGGTGGAGTACTGGATACCTATGTCATAGAAAAGCGCAGCGATTTGATTGATAGTTTGTCCACCCTTGAACTGTTGTACCCAATACGCTAGCCCATCAGCGTCTGGAACTCTGTTAAAAAACGCGACGTAAAGCTCTTCTATTCGTGTCAAATTGGGCTTTGCAATAGAGCTGGCTATTACTGGGGTCGAAAGGTTAATCGATAAATCCGAAAACTGCAGGCGCTCAAAATTAACTAGTGCATTGCTTCCATTTCGTCCCAAGGAAGTATCCGAGACCGTAGCCAATTGTTTTGTCGAACTAAATGAAATGGTGTAATCGGCCAAGATTCCGGTAAATACGGCGGTATCTGTGCCTGCAGTGCCTGCAATGCGTCCAAAACCTAATCCCTGTCCTACAAAAAAGTTTCCCGCTTTGCGCGTATTCAAGGTGGCAATGTCCGCTGCCAATTGCAAAATGGCATCAGTGAATTGGTAACTTATTACGCCGGTACAAGTTTTGGTTCCTGAGATTCCGTCTGTCGACTGCAAAGTCAAAGTTGTCGTGCCGCCGAGCGTTTGTATGGAGGCCATGTAAGCGCTCCAAGGACTTGCCAATAGGATGGTATTGTTCCCCTTGCCGCCTTGGATC
>CAMATX010000005.1 GCA_945861345.1 Comamonas sp. lk | reverse complement strand
ATCATGGACCGCTGGGAATGCGCGGCTTTTGCCGAGTGGCTCAAGCAGGTGTTGGCTTGATTTCACGGCAGCTTGCAGTTTTCTTCACGGCCTGCGCCAGCGCCCTGCGCTAGAGTGGCAGCCATGAACGCCCCCCTGTCGCCCAGCACCGAAGCCGCTTTGGACCGCGCCGCCCTGCAGGCGCGCGTGGTGCAGGCCCTGGCGCGGCACCTGCCGGCCCACGCTTTGCTCTACCACACCGAAGACACCACGCCTTACGAATGCGACGGCCTGACCGCCTACCGCCAGCGCCCGCTGGTGGTGGCTCTGCCCGAGACCGAGGCCCAGGTGCAAGCCGTGCTGCGCAGCTGCCATGCCTTGAACGTGCCGGTGGTGGCGCGCGGGGCGGGCACCGGCCTGTCCGGCGGCGCCATGCCCCATGCGCAAGGCGTGACGCTGTCGCTGGCCAAGTTCAACAAAATATTGCAGATCGATGCGCTGGCGCGCACCGCGCGGGTGCAGTGCGGGGTGCGCAACCTGGCCATTAGCGAGGCGGCGGCGCCGCTGGGCTTGTATTACGCGCCAGACCCGAGCAGCCAGATCGCCTGCACCATCGGCGGCAATGTGGCCGAAAACTCGGGCGGCGTGCATTGCCTCAAATACGGCCTGACGCTGCACAACGTGCTGCAAGTGCGCGGCTTTACCGCCCAGGGCGAGCCCATCACTTTGGGCAGCCAGGCGCTGGACGCGCCCGGCTACGACTTGCTCAACCTGGCCATCGGCAGCGAAGGTATGTTGGCGGTCACTATCGAGGTGCTGGTGAAACTGGTGCCCAAACCGCAACTGGCGCGCTGCATCATGGCCAGTTTTGACGATGTGCGCAAAGCTGGCGAGGCCGTGGCCGCCGTCATCGCCGCAGGCATCATCCCCGCAGGCCTGGAAATGATGGACAAGCCCATGACCGCCGCCGTCGAGGACTTTGTCCACGCTGGCTACGACTTGAGCGCCGAGGCCATTTTGCTGTGCGAAAGCGACGGTACGCCCGAAGAAGTGGCCGAGGAAATCGCCCGCATGAGCGCGGTGCTGAGCCGCCATGGCGCTACCGCCATTGCCGTGAGCCAAAGCGAGGCCGAGCGCCTGCGCTTTTGGAGTGGCCGCAAAAACGCCTTCCCCGCCAGCGGCCGCATCAGCCCGGACTACATGTGCATGGACAGCACCATCCCGCGCAAGCGACTGGCCGACATCTTGCTGGCCATTGCTGAGATGGAAAAGAAATACCAGCTACGCTGCGCCAATGTGTTCCACGCGGGCGACGGCAATTTGCACCCGCTGATTTTGTTTGACGCGAACGACCCGGACCAATTGCGCCGCTGCGAGCTGTTTGGCGCCGACATTTTGGAGACCAGCGTCGCCATGGGCGGCACCATCACCGGCGAGCACGGCGTGGGGGTGGAGAAGCTCAATTCCATGTGCGTACAGTTCTCGGCGGCTGAAAACGCGCAAATGTTCGGCATCAAGCGCGCTTTTGACCCGCAGGGGCTTCTCAACCCGGGCAAAGTCATCCCCACGCTGCAGCGCTGTGCAGAATATGGCAAAGAGCTGGTTCGCGGCGGCCAGCTCAAGCATCCGGATTTACCCCGGTTCTAAGCTTGCTGGCTGGCCGGCACTTTTTTGCTGCACTTGCCTGGTAAAACAGCGCTTCCTGCCGGGCTAAATGGGCGTCAATTGGTGGCTTGCGGCAATTGCGTGACAATTACGCACCGCTACCCCTTGGCCCAGACCTGAGGGCTGCGTTGGATCCCGCGCTCGGTTTAAACAAAAAAGGAGACCCCACTGTGACCCATTTGCAAGCCCTTTCCCCCCAGCCTTTGGGCCGACGCACCCTGCTGCAAGCTGCTGCTGCTGGCGCTGCCGGTCTGGCATTTCCGGCTTGGTCGCAGGCGGCTTGGCCGACCAAGCCGGTGACCCTGGTCGTGCCCTTTCCCGCCGGTGGTGGAACCGACGCTTTCGCCCGGCCGATGTCCGCCCAGTTTGCGCGGCTGACGGAGAAGCAACTCATCATCGATAACAAAGGCGGTGCCGGCGGCACTTTGGGCGCTACCGTCGCGTCCAAAGCAGCGCCCGATGGTTACACCTTGTTCATGGGTGCGGTACACCATACCATCGCCCCCAGCATGTATGCCAAGCTGGAATACGACCTAGAGCGCGACTTTGTGCCCTTGATCATGGTGGCCAGCGTGCCGCAGGTCCTGGTAGTCAACCCGAAAAAAGTTCCGGCTGCCAACTATGCAGAATTTCTGGCTTTTGTCCGCAAAAACCCCGGCAGGCTTAACTACGGCTCGGCCGGTGGCGGCACCTCGCACCACTTGGCCGGTGAATTGTTCAAGTTGCAGACCCAAACCTTTATCACCCATATTCCCTACCGGGGCGCGGGGCCAGCGCTGCAAGACTTGATTGCGGGCAATGTGGACATGATGTTTGACGGCTTGGGCTCATCGGCGACGCACATCAAAGGCGGTCGTATCAAGGCCTTGATGGTTTCGGGCAGCAAGCGCAACCCGGCTTTCCCGGATGTGCCTTGCTCCACCGAACTGGGCCTGCCCGAATACACCGTCAGCACCTGGTATGGCATCTGGGCGCCCAAAGGTACGCCGTCCGACATCCAGGCGCGTGCGGTGGAAGAAATACGCCGTGCCTGCCAGACCGACGAGGCCAAGTCCACCTGGTCCAACCAAGGCGCCGATTTCCCCAACTTAGCTGGTGCGCAGTTTGATGGTTTCATCAAAACCGAACTGGCCAAGTGGTCTAAGGTAGTGAAGGCCTCGGGCGCGAAGCTCGACTAGGCGTTTCATTCAGGCAGCCGCCGCAGCGGCTGCCTGGTTTGAGCCCGCTTCTGGTGTAGCACGCGTTTTCCCATGTCCCAACACAATCTTTTTTCCGCACTGCGCGCAGGCTTCCCGCGCGATCTGGACCAGACCGCCGTACAGACCGAGACGGGCCTGCACTATTCCTGGCGCGATCTGGACCGCGCCAGCGCCATGCTGGCCAATTTGCTGCAGTCGCTGGGTCTGCCCGCAGGCAGCCGCATCGCAGCGCATGTGGACAAATCCGTCGAAGCCATGCTGCTGTACCTGGCCACGCTGCGCGCCGGCTTTGTGTATTTGCCGCTCAATGTGGCCTACCAAAGCGGCGAATTGGCCTATTTTTTGGGCAATGCCGAACCGGCTGTGCTGGTTTGCAGCCCGCGCGATTTCGGCTGGGCCAGCAAGCTCGCCTTTCAGGCCGGCACGCAGTATGTGTTCACGCTGGACGACCAGCGCCAGGGCAGCTTGCTCGCGCGCGCCGCGCAGCACAGCGATGTGCACACCATCGCCCCGCGAAAAGCCAGCGATCTGGCGGCCATGGTCTACACCAGCGGCACCACCGGCCGCAGCAAAGGCGCCATGCTCAGCCACGGCAATTTGCTGAGCAATGCCCAGGTGCTTAAGGACTACTGGGGCTGGTCGGCTACCGGAGGGCCTGAGGGCCGTGGGGATGTGCTGATCCACTGCCTGCCCATCTTCCATGTGCACGGCCTGTTTGTCGCCTTGCACGGCGCGCTGCTCAACGGCAGCAAAATGATTTGGATGGCGCGCTTTGAGCCCAAGCAAGTGCTGTCGTATTTGCCGCAAGCCACCATATTTATGGGCGTGCCCACTTTGTATGTGCGCCTTTTGGGCGAGCCCGGTCTGGACGCCAAGGCCTGCGCGTCCATGCGTCTGTTTGTGGCCGGCTCTGCCCCCTTGCTGCTGGAGACCTTCCAGGCCTGGACCGAGCGCACCGGTCACACCATCCTCGAGCGCTACGGCATGAGCGAGACAGTCATGCTCACCTCCAACCCTTACACCGCCGACAAGCGCTTTGCAGGCCAGTCCGAGCGTCGTGGCGGCACCGTGGGTTTCCCGCTGCCAGGTGTTCATGTGCGGGTCGGCAGCGGCGAGGGCCAAGCCTGCGCCGTGGGCGAGGTGGGCAATATCGAAGTGCGCGGCCCCAATGTGTTTAGCGGCTATTGGCGCATGCCCGAGAAGACCGCCGAAGAGTTCACGGCCGATGGCTTTTTCAAAACCGGCGACGTGGGCATGGTGGATGCGCGCGGCTACATCAGCATCGTGGGGCGCAGCAAAGACCTGATCATCAGTGGCGGCTACAACGTCTACCCGGCAGAGATCGAAGGCTATATCAACGCCATGCCCGGTGTGGCCGAGAGCGCGCTGGTCGGCGTGCCGCACCCCGACTTTGGCGAAGTGGGCGTGGCCGTGGTCATCGCCAAACCCGGCGCCAAGCCCGATGGCGATGCGATCGTCCAAGCGCTCAAGCAAAACCTGGCCAATTTCAAAATCCCCAAACGTTGCTTTGTGCTGCCCGAGCTGCCGCGCAACGCCATGGGCAAGGTGCAAAAAAACCTGCTGCGCCAGCAATACCAAAACCTGTTTAGCGCCTGAGCCTGCGCCAAAGCCACGGTATGCGCCAAGCCATCGCCGATTTGCAAGCGTCCCAAATCCGCGAAGTCGCCAACGCGGGCCTGGGCCGCTCCGATGTGCTGGCTTTTTGGTTTGGCGAGAGTGATGAGGTCACGCCCGATTTCATCCGCCAGGCGGCCATCGACTCCTTGCAGTCGGGCGAGACTTTTTACAGCCACAACCTGGGCCTGCCCGTGCTGCGCGAGGCGGTGGCGCAGGCCATGGCGGCCAAGCATGCCGGCGCGCCGGGCAGCGCGCCCATCGGCGCCGAGCGCATTGCCATCACCTCGGGCGGCGTCAGTGCGCTGATGCTGGCCGTGCAGGCGGTGGTGGACGCGGGCGACGAAGTGGTCGCGGTCACGCCGGTTTGGCCTAATCTGACAGCGCAGCCTCTTATTTTGGGAGCGCACCTGCGCACCGTGCCCCTGCGCCCCCAGGCGGGTGCCTGGACGCTGGACCTGGATGCCTTGCTGGAGGCCATCACGCCGGGCACCAAGCTGCTGATCGTCAACGCGCCCAACAACCCCACGGGCTGGACGCTGAGCCGCGCCGAGCAAAGCGCCATCCTGGCGCACTGCCGGCGCACCGGCACCTGGATTTTGGCCGACGAGGTCTACGAAAACCTGTACTACGCGCCCTCTGAAAACGCGTGCGCACCCAGCTTTTTGGACATCGCCACGCCCGAGGACCGCTTGCTGGTGGCCCACAGTTTTTCTAAAAGCTATTTAATGACTGGCTGGCGTCTGGGCTGGCTGGTGCTGCCCCCGTCGATGACGGATGCGCTGGGCAAGCTCATCGAGTTCAACACCTCGTGCGCCAGCGTTTTTACCCAGCGCGCCGGCGTGGTCGCCCTGCAACGGCGCGAGGAGGTGACGCCGCGGGTGGTGCGTCATTTGCAAGCCTGCCGCGACACTTTGGTGCCAGCGCTGCAAACCATCCCCGGCCTGCAAGTGGCCCGCCCGCTGGGCGGCATGTACGCGTTTTTTGAGCTTCCCGGCCACACCGATTCTTTGGCGACCGCCAAGCGTCTGGTCGCCGAGGCTGGCCTGGGCTTGGCGCCGGGCGCCGCTTTTGCGCCCGAAGCGGGCAGCTGGCTGCGCTGGTGCTTTGCCTCCAAAGACCTGGCGCGCCTGACGCAAGGCGTGCAGCGCTTGGAGGACTGGCTGCACCAGGCCGGCGCGCGCTAGGCCTCGCCCCCCAATTACCAGGTGTCGATCATGCCGCCGCGCAGCGGGCCGGTATGGCCTGCGGCCAGGGCGCGGGTGAGCCATGCGCGGGTTTGGGCGGGATCAATCACTGCGTCAATCTCCAGGCTGGCGGCCATATTCAGCGCGCTGCCGCCTTCCACTTGCTGGGCCAGGAGTTGCTCAAACAGCGCCTGGCGCTGCGGGCCTTCGGGCTGCGCCTCCAGCTCCTTTTTGTAGCCCAGGCGCACCGCGCCTTCCAGGCCCATGGCGCCAAACTCGCCGCTGGGCCAGGCGATGGTGCACAGCGGCGCATGAAAGCCACCGGCGGTCATGGCCATGGCGCCCAGGCCATAGCCTTTGCGCAGCACCACGCTCATAAAGGGCACGCGCAAATGCGCCGCCGCCACAAACATGCGGCTGACATGGCGCACCTGGGCGCGTGTTTCGATTTCCGGGCCCACCATGAAGCCGGGCGTGTCTACCAAACTGAGCAGCGGCAGGCCGTGCGCATTGCACAGCTGCATAAAGCGGGCGGCCTTGTCGGCCGCGTCGGCGTCGATCGCGCCGCCCAGGTGTTGCGGGTTGTTGGCCATGCAGCCCAGCGCGCGGCCTTCGATGCGCAAGAGCGCGGTGTGTATGCCTGCGCCAAAACCGCTGCGCAGCATCAGCACGCTGCCCGCATCCGCAATGCCTTGGATGGCGGCGCGGCTGTCGTACACGCGCAGGCGGTTTTCGGGCACCACGGCGCGCAAGGCTTGCGCATCGGGCGCCTGCCAGGCGGTGCTGGCGCTCGCCGGGCCGAAAAAGCCCAGGTAGTGTTTGGCTGCGGCCACGGCCTGCGCCTCGTCGGCGACCAGGATGTCGATCACCCCGTTGGCGTGCTGCACCGCGCTGGGGCCGATGGCCTCGGGCGGGTACACGCCCAGGCCGCCGCCCTCGACCATGGCCGGGCCACCCATGCCGATATTGCTGGCCTCTGTGGCGATGATGAGGTCGCAGCAGCCCAGCAGCGCCGCATTGCCGGCAAAACAACGCCCGGTCGTCACGCCGATGACGGGCAGCTGGCCATTGAGCCGCGCAAAGCGCGCGAAGGTGGCCACATGCAGGCCGGCCACGATGGGCATATCCACATCGCCGGGGCGTCCGCCGCCGCCTTCGGCAAACAAGATCACTGGTAGTTTGTTTTCTAGCGCAATGCCCAGCATGCGGTCGGTTTTTTGGTGGTTGCGCATGCCTTGCGTGCCGGCCAGCACGGTAGCGTCGTAAGCCATGACCACGCAGGGCTGGCCGTTCACGCGGGCAGTTCCGCAAACCATGCCGTCGGCGGGTGTGTTGCGCGCCAGGTCCTCGGCGCTGCGGCGCTTGCTTTGGGCGGCGACGGCCAGTGCACCGTATTCGGAAAAGCTGCCCGCGTCCACCAGGTCGGCGATGTTTTCGCGGGCGCTGCGCAGGCCTAAGGCGTGGCGTTTGGCCATGGCCTCGGGGCGGCTGGCGTCCAGCGTGAGTGCATGGCGGGCGTGCACGCGCGCTACATCCGGGCGCAGATCGGGATCTGCAATGGGCGTGGCCGGCGCAGGCGCGGGGGCGACTTTAGCGGGCGCGGCCGCGTCCAGCACCAGCAGCACAGCGCCTTCTTGCACGGTGTCGCCTTCCTGGCATTGCAGAGCACGCACGGTGCCGTCTGCCGGGGCGCAGATTTCATGCTCCATCTTCATGGCTTCGAGGACCAGCAGCAGCTGGCCGGTGTGCACCGCCTGCCCGGGTTGCACCAGGGTCTGGACGATGTGGGCTTGCAAAGGGGAGCGTATATCGGTCATGGTGGTGGGTGCAGGCTCGCGTATGCTTGTGGACACATGCGCCCTGTCGGCGCGGCTTGGGCCGGATTGTCCGGTAGAAAAGAAATACGCAGTGTCGCCTGCTGAACTCGTGCCCCTGGTAGAACTGACGCGCGGCGGGCACCGCGAATGCCTGCACTTTGGCGCCCTGGCCGTGGTGGACCACCGTGGCGCAGTGCTGGCCCATGCGGGCGATCCGCATTGGAGCGGCTTTACCCGCTCCACGCTCAAAGTCTTGCAGGCCTTGCCCTTGCTGCAGTCGGGCGCGGCGCAGGCGCTGGGGCTCAGCTCGGCGGAGCTGGCCCTGCTGTGCGCCAGCCACAACGGCGAGCCCATGCATGTGCAAGTGGCCGAGTCGATTCTGGCCAAGGCCGATCTGGATTACCGCGTGCTGCGCTGCGGCTGCCATGTGCCGGGCCTGTACACCTTGCTGGACAAAGCACCGCCCGAGGGCTTGCAGTACGACGAGCGCCACCACAACTGCAGTGGCAAGCATGCCGGCTTTGTTGCCTTGTGCGCGCACCACGGCTGGCCGGTGGCCGACTACACGGAGCCCGCGCATCCCTTGCAGCAAGCGGTGCTGCGCGATGTGGCCCGCGCGGTAGGCATGGCGCCTGAGGACATGCCCATGGGCATCGACGGCTGCTCGGCGCCCAATTACGCCATGCCGCTGTCGCGCCTGGCGTATGGCTATGCGCGCCTGGCCATGGGCGCCAAGGACAGCGAATTTGGCGACAGCTTTGTGCTCTTGGGCGAGGCCATGACGGCCCACCCCGACCTGGTCAGCGGCACCGGGCGCAACGATGCGGCCTTTATGCGCGCCGGGCGCGGCGACTGGATTAGCAAAATCGGCGCCGACGGCGTGCAGGTGCTGGCCAGCAAAAGCCGTGGGCAGGCCCTGGCCGTGAAGATCAGTGATGGCAACAAAGCGGCCTTGTTTGCCGCGACGATTGCCGCCCTAGCGCAGTTGGGCTGGCTGGACGCCGCCCAGGCCGTCGAGCTTGATGCCTGGCGCGGCGCCGATATCCTGAACGCGCGAGGTCTGCGCGTGGGCGCGCGCAGCGCCTGCTTTAACTTGCAGGGCCGCGCCGCTTAGCCGGTTTGCACCACGCCGTGGGCGTTGACCCGGGGAAAGCGCGCGCGCCGCTCCAGGTCGTCCAGATCGATGTGGTTGCGCATGTACTGCTGCGAGGCGTCCACCATCGGCTGGTGGTCCCAGGCGCTGCGCTTGCCCTTGGCCAGCGCGCTGCCCACCAGGCGGCGCCGGCGCTGGCTGGCCAGCACCTGCGCATGCAGCGCGGGAATGTCCCAGCGGGCGGCCACCTGCTGCATAAAGCTTTGCAGCGTGTCGGCGTGCGCCGGCGCGCTGGCTAGGTTGTGCAGTTCGTCGGGGTCGCTGGGCAGGTGGTAGAGCATGCACACATCGTCCTGGCTGTAGATGAACTTCCACGGGCCGCGCCGGACCATGAACAAAGGCGTTTTGCTGCCCTCGGCCATGTACTCGCCGATCACCTCGTCGTGGCCGCCGCTGCCTTGCAGATGCGGCACCAGCGAGCGGCCGTCCAGCGGCAAATCGGCTTGCACCGTGCCGCCAGCCAGTGCCACCAGCGTGGGTAACAGGTCGATGGTCGAGACGCTGTGCGCCACGCTGTGCGCCGCAAAGCGGCCCGGCGCATGCACGATTAGGGGCACGCGGGCGGCCATCTCAAACCAGTGCATCTTGTACCAAAGGCTGCGCTCGCCCAGCATGTCGCCGTGGTCGCCCGAGAAAACGACGATGGTGTTTTCGGTCAGGCCGCACGCCTGCAAGGTGTCTAGCAACTGGCCTACTTGGCTGTCGACATAGCTGCAGGCGCCAAAGTAGGCGCGCCGGGCCCGGGCGATGGCTTCATCGGCCAGCGGTTTGTCCCATAAATCAATCACTTTCAGGAGGCGCTGGGAGTGTGCATCTTGCGCCGCTTGCGCGATGGTGTTGCGCGGCGCGGGGATGTCCACGCCCTCGTACAGATCCCAAAACTCGGCCGGGATGGTGTAGGGGTCGTGCGGATGCGTCATGGACACCGTCAGGCAAAAAGGCTGCTGGGGCGTGTTGCGCACATGGTCGTAGAGGTACTGGCGGGCTTTGAAGACCACTTCCTCGTCAAAGTCGAGCTGGTTGGTGCGCACGCAGGGCCCGGCTTGCAGCACCGAGGACATGTTGTGGTACCAGCTGGGGCGTTTCTCGAGTTCGTCCCAGTTGACGGCCCAGCCGTAGTCGGCGGGGTAAATATCGCTGGTCAGGCGTTCCTCGTAGCCGTGCAACTGGTCGGGGCCGCAAAAATGCATCTTGCCCGACAGCGCGGTGCGGTAGCCCAGATTGCGCAGGTAGTGCGCATAGGTAGGCACGTCGGCGGCCAGGTCGGCGGCGTTGTCATAGGCGCCGATGCGCGAAGGCAACTGGCCGCTGACCAGGCTAAAGCGCGAAGGCGCGCACAGCGGGCTGTTGCAGTAGGCCGAGTCAAAACGCACCCCTTCGCGGGCCAGGCGGCTCAGGTGCGGCAGATGCATGACCGACTGCGGGTCGTACATGGGCATCAGGGGCGCCGCCATCTGGTCGGCCATGATGAAAAGAATATGCGGTGGGGTGGAAGCGGTCATGGGGCTCCGTTACAAAAAAATCGCAGCGCACGGCTGCTGCGGGCTACGGTAGCCTGATTGTCACTTCTTCAGTCAGCCAATTGGCTGTGCGGCAACTCCACCACGGCGCGCAGCACCGGGCGCAGGCTAAAGACCAGGGCCACCAGCAAACAACCGCCCCCGGCCAAGGCCAGAGAATAAGACAAGCCCCAGTGCTCGGCTACCCAGCCGCCGATCAGCGCGCCCGGGCCGGCCGGAATCAGGGCCAGCCAGCGCATAGTCGAGTTCATGCGCCCCAGCATGGGCGCGGGCGTACTGCTTTGGCGCAGCGACAGCATGTTGATGAACATCAGTGTGCCGCCCAGGCTAAAGCACAAAAGCATCGCGCCAAAGAGCAACACTGCATCGACGTGGCCGCGTAGCGCCAGCACGCCCAGCCAGCTGACGGAGGTCAGCGCTACGCCCAAAAGCAAAGAGCGGCCCACGCCCCAGTGGCGGCTCAAAGCCGGTCCGGCGGCACCCGCCGCAATCGATCCGATACCCAGGGCGATGAAGGACAGGGCGGTGCTGTGCTCGCTCAGACCGAGTTCGCGCACCGCGTACAGAATCTGGATGGACAGCGCCATTTGCGCAAAAAACTGCCAGCAGCCCAGCACCGCGGCCAGCTCCATCAAAATGCGGTGATTGCGCACAAAGTGCAGGCCCTCGAGCAATTCGGCTGTAAAGGCGCGGGGCGCCGCCGTGGGCAACTGTTCTTCAATGCGGATACCGCGCAGCAGGAGCACCGAGCCGACCAATAAGCAGGCGTCGGTCACCAAAGCCAGCGGCGCGCCCAAGATACGGATCAACACCCCTGCCATGCCCGGGCCGGTGACTTCGGCCAGCGAGGTGGCCAGCGCGTTTTGCGCATGGGCGCGCACCAGGTTGTCGCGCCCCACCAATTGGGTGAGCACAATTTGCGCGGCCGAGCCGGCCACGGTGTACACGCAGCCCAGGCCAAATGCGACTAGGTACATCAGCGGCATGGACAAATGCCCCAGCCACCAGGCCACTGGAATGAGCAGTAAGAGCGCGCCCATCGCCAGCTCGCCTACGACATAGACCGGAAACTTGCGCCGCCGGTCCAAAAACACGCCGCCAGGCAGCGAGAACAGCACAAAGGGCAACAACTCCAGCGCGGTCAGCAGACCCATCTGGGTGGGGCTGGCCTGCAACAAAACCACCGAGGTCAGCGGCAAGGCCAACATGGTGATTTGCCCGCCCAGCCCGCTCACCAAAAGCGAGAGCCAGAGCCTGCTGTAACCGGGGATTTGAAATAGGGGATTGGAACGAAACACGAACTAGCGGGGGTCAAAGCGGGGCGCGCATTGCGCCCAAGAACGGGGTGATTGTCGCATCACAGTACGCGCAGTCGCCACTGCGCAGATTTTTGTCTCTTGGGGGTCTGCGGTTTGCCGGCGGGCCGTTACAGTCTGAAGCATGTGTTTTTTCTCTGTGTGTTTGATTTACGGGTGCGGCGCGCATCTGCCCTGCCCATGAATGCGCGCCAGCAAACTTTGGGGATGTGGCTGGGCCTTTTGGGCGTGGTCATTTTTGCCATCACCTTGCCTATGACACGGCTGGCCACCGGGCCCGTGCAGGACCCGCAGCTTTCGGCCTGGTTTATTACTTTTGCGCGCGCAGCCCTGGCCGGCGGCTTGTCCATTGTATTTTTGGTGTTGACGCGCTCGCCCTGGCCGCAAGCGGCGCAGCGCAAGCCCTTGTTTTTGGCTTTGCTGGGCAATGCCATTGGCTTTCCGCTGCTGCTGGGCCTGGCGCTGCGCCAAGTCAGTTCCGGGCATGCGGCGGTGTTTACCGCGCTCTTGCCTTTGGCCACGGCGGCTTTGTCGGCCTGGGTTTTGCACTTGCGCGCGCCCCGCGCGTTTTGGGTGTGCGCGGGCTTGGGTGCTTTGCTGGTGCTGTGTTTTTCTCTGCTGCGCGCTGCCCAGCAAGGGCCGGGTTTTCAGTTTGAATGGGCCGATGCCTTGTTGGTGGGCGCGATTTTGTCGGCCGCCATGGGCTATGTGTACGGCGCGCAGGTCACACCGGCCCTGGGCGCTGAGCGCGTTATTTGCTGGGTTTGCGTGATGGCTTTGCCTCTGACCGTGCCTGGCGCGCTGCTCAACTGGCCCGAGCACAGCATCCGCCTCTCGTCCTGGCTGGCGCTGGGTTATGTGGGCGTGTTTTCGATGTGGGCCGGTTTTTTTGCCTGGTACCGGGGCCTGGCCATGGGTGGGGCTTTGCGGGTGAGCCAGTTGCAATTGCTGCAGCCCTTTTTTAGCATCCTGGCAGCGGTGCCTTTGCTTGGCGAGTCCCTGGAACTGATGACTTTGGGCTTTGCGCTGGCCGTCGTGGTGGTGGTTTTTCTGGGTAAACGGGTGTCTATGCCCGCGCCGCCCGCCAAGGTGGCAGAGGACGGATGAACCAAGAATTGTGGATAGGCGCAGCCCTGTTTGTGGTGGCCAGCTCCATCACGCCGGGGCCCAATAACACCATGCTGATGGCCTCGGGCGTGCGCTTTGGCTTTCGGCGCACCTTCGCGCATTTGATGGGGGTGCAGCTGGGCTTTGGCTTCATGCTTTTGTCCGTGGGCATGGGCTTGCATACCGTGCTGGCCCAATTTGAAGGCTTTTACGATGTGGTGCGTGTGGCGGGCGCCGCCTACATGGTCTGGATCGCCTGGAAGCTAGCGAGCGCAAAGGCGCATCAGGATGATTTGCAACACGCCGAGCAGCCCATGGGCTTTTGGGCAGCGGTGGCGTTTCAGTGGGTCAACCCCAAGGCCTGGGTGATGGCGGTGAGCTTTATGAGCACCTTTCCGCCGCCGCAGGCCGGGCTGGCCCAGATTGCGCCGCTGGTGCTTTTGTTTGTCGCGCTGGGTTGGCCTTGTTCGGCCAGTTGGGCTGGTTTTGGCAGCGCCATGCGCGCCTATTTGCAAGACCCTAGGCGCCTTCGGATGTTCAATGTTTGCATGGCATTTGCGTTGCTGGCATCGCTCTACCCCATGCTCAAAGCCTGAGACGCTGCACAATGGCGCATGATCAGATCAACTTTGGAGTTTTGCCTATGCGACGCGCAATTTGCTTGGTGAGTTTGCTAGTCAGTCTCTGTGCAACTGCAAGAGCTGCAGGCGCCGAGGCGCCGCCCAAATGCAACTCAGGCCCAAAGACCGGCTGGACGTCCAGCGAAAAGCTGGCGAGCATGCTGGAGGTCAAAGGTTTCAAGGTGCGCCGCATTGGCGATATGGCCGGTTGCTACGTGGTGGTGGGCATCAATGGCAAAGGCGAAGAAGGCGAATTCTTTTTCCACCCCCTCACGCTGGGCCAAGTGGGCAGCCGTTTGCGCTGAGCCTCCACGTGGCTGAGCGTATTGCAAGGTTTTGCAAACCGCGATGGCCCGGCCAGATCGGTCTGGGGATGGTGCAGGCAGTTCTTGCGCGCGCGGGCGACAGCTAAGCACTTTTTGTCTGCGCAGCCAAGGCCCGCGCACTGCGCGCAAACGCATACACGCCACCACCGGCGACCGCCATCAGCAAGAGCGACAGCCCCACACTGGCCGACCAGTCCAGCATCAGCCCCGCTGCGGAGGATGCCACCAGCGCGCCCAGGGTGTAGGTCAGAACCAATACCGCCGTGCTATTGACCAGGGTGATGCCGGTTTCGCGGCTGCCGATGTCAAACATGGTGAGCGTGTACAAGGTGCCACCGGCTGCGCCCCACAACAGCGCTACCACCCACACCAGCACGGCGACCTGTTCCACCGCCAAGACCATCGCGCCCGATATCAGCAGGAGCACCGCCAGCAGCACCATGAGTCGGCGCCGGCCCAAGGCGGGCGAGGCAAAGCGATCCGCCACCATGCCTGCGGGCATAGCGCACAGCGTGCCGCCCAGGCCGCTAAGCGAAAGTAGCAGGGCCGCTTCGCCCGCCGGCAGGCCCAGGCTGAGGCCATAAATGGGCAGCACCGAGCTCAAACCCATCTCGAAAAACCCGCCCACAAAACCGGCCAGCATCACCACCGGGTTAGCGCGCACCGCGTACCACAGGCCAACCAGCCCGACGCGGGCCGTCGCATTGTCTGCGTCTTGTGGCAGGCGCGGTATCAAGGCGGTCCAAGCCAGCCCGATGAGCATGAAGCCGATGACGATGCGCAGGGCAGCCGGATCGTCCGCACCCAGCCAGGCCAGCAAGGCAGGCCCGACCACCATGGTCATGCCAATCATGGTGGCATAAGCGCCTATCAAAAGGCCCCGGTGCTTCGGAGGTGAAAACTCGGAGATGAAGGCCTCGGCCAACACCCAGCGCATTCCCCCGGCCATGGCGCCGAGCAGCAACAGCACAAACCAAGCGGCCAATTGGTCGGTGAATAAAAATCCGCAGGCGGTAATGAGTGGTGTGATCGACGCTAACCACAAAGCATTGCGCCGCCCCAGTTTGCGGGCGATAGCCGATGCAAAGGGTGAGACCACAAAAATGCCCAGCCATTCAGTCGCGGCAAACAAGCCAGCTACCGTATTTGACACCTCAGCCCGCTTCAGCAAAAAAAGCAGCAGCGGCAGCAGCATAAACACGCCGCACAGCTGAAACAACGTGGAGCCGAAAACGGCCAGCAGACCGCGATGCGCCGCCATCGTCGGAGCCGTTAGCCTGCGCTGCCCAGGCTCAGGCCGGCGTGTTCGCGCAAGGGGTGGAAATGGATTTTCGGAAAGCGCTCTTGCGCCAGACGGACGTCATAGGGGCTGGTGCACAAAAAGGCCAAAGTATCGGCTGCGTCCTTGGCCATGCGCTGCGGATAAGCATTCACAAACTCGCGCAACTCGGCCGGGCTGTCGGCGCTGATCCAGCGCGCGCCGGTGTACTGGCTGCCCTCTAGGCGAATGTCGGCGTCGTATTCACCCTTCAAGCGGTGTTGCACCACTTCAAACTGCAATTGCCCGATGGCGCCCAAGAGCATGTTGCCGCCCATCTCAGGCTTGAAAACCTGGATCGCACCTTCTTCGCCCAGTTGCGCCAGACCTTGCTGCAATTGCTTGGTGCGCAGCGGATTTTTGAGCACCACGGTCATAAACATCTCGGGCGCAAAAAATGGCAGGCCGGTGTATTGCAGGTTGATCGTGCCGTCGGTAATCGTGTCGCCCAATTGCACGCCGCCGTGGGTGGTAAAGCCGACGATGTCGCCGGCATAAGCCTCTTCCACTGCTTCGCGGCGCTGGCTCATAAAGGTGACCACGCTGGTGGGGCGCAACTCTTTGGCGGTGCGCATCACCTTAAGCTTCATGCCCGGCGTGTACTTGCCCGAAGCCATACGCACAAAGGCGATGCGGTCGCGGTGGTTAGCGTCCATGTTGGCTTGCACCTTGAAGACCACGCCGCTAAATGCCTTGTCCTCAGGTTGCACTTCCTGCACCACCGGCTGGCGGTTGACCTGCACGGTGCTGGTGCGGCTTTGCGGCGAGGGTGCCAAATCCACCAAAGCGTCCAGCACTTCCATCACACCAAAGTTATTCACGCCCGAGCCAAAAAACACCGGGGTTTGTTTGCCCGCCAAAAAGGCCGCATGGTCCCAGGCGGGGGATGCACCCGTGGCCAGCTCCATGCTCTCGACGGCGCTGGTCCATTCGCTACCAAAGCGTTGTTGCAAAGCCTCGGGGTGCGACAGGGCAATAGCGTCAAAGTCCTGCGGAAGGCGTTCGCTGCCGCTTTCAAACACCGTCATGGTGTCGGTGCGCAAATTGATGATGCCGCCAAACAATTTGCCCTGGCCCACCGGCCAGGTCATGGGCACGCAAGGCATGCCCAGTTCGCGCTCAATCTCGTCCAAGATGTCCAAAGGCTCGCGCACTTCGCGGTCCATTTTGTTGACGAAGGTGATGATGGGCGTATCGCGCTGGCGGCAGACTTCGATCAAGCGCCGGGTTTGCGCCTCCACACCATTGGCAGCGTCAATCACCATCAGCGCTGCATCCACGGCGGTGAGCACGCGGTAGGTGTCTTCCGAAAAGTCTTTGTGCCCTGGCGTGTCCAAAAGATTAATCACATGGTCGCGGTACACCATTTGCATCACCGAGGACGCCACCGAGATACCGCGCTGCTTTTCAATCTCCATCCAGTCTGATGTGGCGTGTCGCGAAGCCTTGCGCGCCTTGACCGAACCGGCAATCTGAATCGCGCCGGAAAACAACAAGAGCTTTTCTGTCAGTGTGGTTTTACCGGCGTCGGGGTGGGAAATGATGGCAAAGGTGCGACGGCGGCGCGTTTCGGCAAGAAAAGTCATGGATGGGGCAGGTGGGCGAAACCGCTGATTTTAGAGACCCTGCGGCGCCACAGCGCGTCAAGCGGCCCCGGCCGCCGGCTTAATGGACCTGCCCGGCGCCCCGAATGCGCCCCTGCACGCAATAAAACAAGACCCGGTTGATCAGCGTGTGCCGGTCAAAAGGCTTGGCCATGACTTCGTTGACGCCGACTTCTTTGCAGGCTTTGAGCGCGTCTTCGGCGATATTGGCCGTCAGGGCGATCACCGGCACGTTGCGCTTGGACGGGGGCGATAGCTGGCGTACGCGGCGCATCATTTCGATGCCGTCCATCTCGGGCATGAGTAAATCGAGCAGAACCAGGTCGTAGTCCTTGGCCGCCAGACACTTCAGGCCCTCCAGGCCATTGCCGGCATGGTCGATCTGTACATTGGGCATGGCGCGGCGCAAGGTGGCGGCAGCGACCAGGCGGTTGACCTCATGGTCATCCACGATGAGCAGGGCATAACTGCGCGCATCGGTCTGTTCGTGCACGGGTGCCAGTACGGGCGGTTGGGGCAGGACCCGCAGCGGCACCCGCAAGGTAAACGTGGCGCCGTGGCCGGGCAGGCTGCGCAGTTGCAGGCTGCCGCCATGGCTTTTGGCCAAACTGTGGCTGATGCTCAGGCCCAAACCGTTGCCGCGCAGCGCGTCATTGGTGGGCGCATCGTCGCGGGCCAATTGAACAAAGGGTTCAAAAATGCGGGCTTGCGCGTCCAGCGCAATCCCCGGACCGGTATCTTGAACGTCGATGAGCAGCTCGCCGCGGTCCGGGCCGGGGCTGCCAGGGCTGAAATGCACGCGTGTGACAACCGATCCCTGTTGGGTGAACTTCACGGCATTGGCCAGCAGATTGATGATGATTTGCCGTAGACGGTGCTGGTCGGCGCTGACCCACTGGGGAACGTCCTGCGTCAGGTACAGCGGGTAGTCCAAGCCTTGCTCATGCGCCCGGTGGCGCAGCATGGCGTGGGCATCATGCAGCATGGTGTGCAGACAAAAAGCCTGGGGATTGATGGCGATAGTGCCGTTTTGGATTTGCGAATAATCGAGCAAATCATTGATGACGGTGACCAAATGCGAGGCCGAGTTTTGTGCGTTGTGGATATATTCGCGCGTCTCGGGGTCGACAGCCGGACCACTGCTTGCCAGGCTGAGGTAGCCAATGACGGCATTGAGGGGTGTGCGCATCTCGTGGCTGACCGTGGCCAAAAAGCGGTCTTTGTGGGCGTTGGCTTCTCTGAGGTCGGTAGACAGGCGCTGCAGCCGTTGGTTGGCACCCTGTATTTGCCGCACCGTGGCCTTGTTGGTCTGGTCCACGGTGGAGATAAATGTCCATTGTGTCAGGCACAAAATACAGTACATCGCGGCCGAAACCATCAAGTCTTCGGGCTTTTGCTGGGGCAAGGTCGGCGCAATGCCATTGAGCTGCAGCAGCAAGAGCCCGGCAACCGACACAAAGGCAATGAAGAGCCAAAACAGCACCCAGGTCCTGTTGCGCGTGGTGTAGACCGGCAGCAAAGGGACAATGGACATGAATACCAATATCGGCGAGGCCACGCCGCCTGTCCACCAAGCGCAAAACACCAGGGCGGCGATCATCAAGGCTTCAAATATGGTTTGACCCCAAAAGCCCGACATTCCCAGCCGCCACAAACCCAGATTGAGCGCCATGGCAGCGGCCAAAGCCAGTGCGGTTTTGCTCAACAGTGGCTGGCCCAGCAAAAAGAAAATCGGCGTCAAGGCCAGCAAAAAAGCAACGCCAGCCAGCGAAAAAAACACCAAATAGATGTTGTACGGACTGCGCCGGCGCACCGGCAAGCGCCGTTTGACAGACAGAAATACTTGGCGATTGAGCATGTAGCGATATTAATGCCCAAAATGTTTTTCGTCTTAAATATAGAAATAGTAAAAAATACGCAAAAACCGTACTTGCTAGACTGGAAACCTCTTTTCCTCTGAAGGCGGGCCAGGCAATGCGCATTGAAATACCAGAAACGAAGAAGTTGGTGTACGAGATGGTGCTGGCCATGCGCTGGGGCGACATGGATGCCATGGGCCACGTCAACAACACCGTGTATTTCCGTTACCTGGAGACCACGCGTATCGATTGGATGTATGCGGTGGGCTGCACGCCCGACCCGGCCGGCGAAGGGCCGGTGATCGTCAACGCGTTTTGTAATTTCTATCGCCAGCTGACCTATCCGGGCGACCTGCGCGTCAAGCTCTATGTGAGCGACCCGGCGCGCACCACGTTTGAGACCTGGGCCACCATCGAGCGCACCGACGAGCCCGGCCTGATCTCAGCGGCCGGCGGGGCGACGACGATTTGGGTGGATTTTCCGAGCCAAAAGGCAGCGACGCTTCCCGACTGGATGCGCGCCATCGTCACGCCCTAGGGCGCGGCCTGCGTTCAGGCGCGCAAGCAGGCCACGGCATGGCCCTGCGCATCGGTTTGCAGCGTGGGCACGGTGGCGCTGCAAGCCTCCTGGGCCTGCGGGCAGCGGGTGCGAAACACGCAGCCCGAGGGCGGGTTTAACGGCGAGGGCAGGTCGCCGGGCAGAAGCTGGGCCACTTTGTTGCGTTCGGCCACCGGGTCCAGCAAGGGAATGGCCGAGAGCAAGGCCTGCGTGTAGGGGTGGCGCGGGTGCTGGTAGAGCGCTTTGCGCTCGGCGATCTCGACGCTGCGGCCCAGGTACATCACCATCACGCGCTGGCTGATGTGGCGCACCACGGCCAGGTCGTGGGCGATAAATATCAGCGCCAAACCTAATTCGCGCTGCAAGTCCTGCAGCAAATTGACGATTTGCGCCTGGATGGATACGTCCAGCGCCGACACCGGCTCGTCGCAGACCACCAGCTTGGGCGAGAGAATCAGGGCCCGGGCAATGCCAATGCGCTGACACTGACCGCCCGAGAACTCGTGCGGATAGCGGTTGATTTGCTGCGCCGTCAGGCCCACCCGGTCCATCATGCTGCGTACCCGCGCCATCACGGCGGGCGCGTCCAGTTCGGGGTGGTGAATGCGCAGCGGCTCGCCGATGATTTGCGCCACGGTCATACGCGGGTTCAGGCTGGCCAGCGGGTCCTGGAAGACCATTTGGATGTCTTTGCGCACCGCCAGCCATTGCGCGGGCGTGGCCCGGCGCATCTCCTGGCCGCGCCAGACAATGCTGCCGCCAGTGGCGGGGTGCAAATGGAGCAGCGCGCGCGCCAAGGTCGATTTGCCGCAGCCCGACTCGCCCACCACGCCCAGCGTTTGGCCGGCGTACAGGTCAAATGAGACCGCGTCCACGGCCTTAAGCGGGCGTGCGCCCTCCCAGGGCCAGGCCGAGGCCGCGCGCACCGGGAAGTGCACTTGCAGATCGCGCACCGACAGCAGCGGCGTGGTGTCAGCCATGGCCTGCCTCCAATACTTCGTGGTGCAGCACCTGCGCCTCGGTTCGGTGGCAGGCGCGGTGTGCCACAAAGGGCTCGTCTGCGGCCTGCGATGCGGCGATGGCTTGCAAAACCGGTACCTCCTGGCTGCACTGCGCATCGGCTAAAGCGCAGCGGGGCGCAAACGGGCAGCCGCTTGGCAGCTGCGCCATCAGCGGCGGCGTACCGGGAATCGCACGCAGGCTGCTGGCCTCGCCGTCCATGCGCGGGATGGCTTGCAAAAGACCGCGGGTATAGGGGTGGGCGGCGCGGGCAAAGATGTGTTCCACACTGCCTTGCTCCATCACGCGCCCACCGTACATCACTAGCACCTGGTCGCACACGCCGGCGACTACGCCCAGGTCGTGCGTGATCAGCACGATGGCGGTGCCCAAGTCGCGCTGCAACTCGCGCAGCAGGGCCAGGATTTGCGCTTGCACCGTCACGTCCAGCGCGGTGGTGGGTTCGTCGGCGAGCAAGATTTCGGGCTCGCAGAGCAAGGACATGGCCAGCATCACCCGCTGGCGCATGCCGCCGGAGAATTCATGCGGATAGCGGCTGATGCGCCCGGCTGCGTCCGGAATCTTGACCGCGTCCAGCATGGCGAGGGCGCGCTGGCGCGCTGCTCTGCGGTCCAGGCCTTTGTGCCATTGCAAAACTTCGGTCATTTGCCGCTCCACCGTCAGATAGGGGTTGAGGGCGGTCATCGGGTCCTGAAATACCATGGCGATGTGTGCGCCGCGCAAGGTGTTGAGCGCATCGGGCGCCAGTGTCAGCAGGTTCTGCCCTTGGTAGAGCACCTGACCGCTGGCCTGGCCCTGGCGCGCCAGTAGGCCCATCATGGCCAGCGCGGTTTGCGACTTGCCCGAGCCGGACTCACCCACAATGCCCAGGGTTTGGCCGCGCGCCAGATCAAAGCTCACGCCATTGACGGCATACACGGGGCCATCGTTGGTCGCAAACTGCACCTGCAGGTCTTTGACTTGCAGCACGGGGGCTTTGGGGGATGGGGTGGTCATCGCTCTTTGGGGTCGAGTGCGTCGCGCATACCGTCGCCGATAAAGTTGGCGCAGTACAGGGTGATGGTCAGCGCCGCGCCGGGGAACCAGATCATCCAGGGGCTGCTGGCCATGACGTTGGCGCCATCGTGGATGAGAACGCCCCAGCTGGTCATGGGCTCTTGCACGCCCAGGCCCAAAAAGGACAGTACCGACTCGGTCAGGATCACGCCGGGCACGGTGATCGAGGTGTAAATCACCACAATGCCCAGCAAATTGGGCACGACGTGCGAAAAAATAATGCGCCAGGTCGGCACCCCGATGGCCCGGGCCGCCTCCACGTATTCTTTGGAGCGGATCGACAGCGTCTGTCCCCGCACCACGCGGGCCATGTCCATCCAGGAGAAGGCCGAAATCGTGAGCACCACCAGGTAAAAGTCACGGCCCAAAATCGTCACCATCATGATGGCGATCAGCAGGTAGGGAATGGCGTACAGAATGTCTACGATGCGCATCATCAGCGCATCGACGCGCCCGCCCATAAAGCCGGCCACCGCGCCCCAGGCCACACCCAGCGACACTGACACCAGCGTAGCCAGCAGCCCCACGGTGAGCGAAATGCGCCCGCCCACCAGCGTGCGCACTAGCAAATCGCGGCCCAGCTCGTCGGTGCCAAACAGGTGCCAGCCGGTGAGGGTCGGGGCGATGCCCATCTGGTTCCAGTCGGTGTCCTCGTAGGAGTAGGGCAGCAGCAGCGGCCCGAGCACGCAGGCCAGCACAATGCAGCTCAAAATAAGCAGACTTACAACGGCCGCGCGGTTGCGCATAAAGCGGATGCGCGCATCCAGCCAGGGGCTGCGCTGGGCCGGTTCAGCCGCCTCAGTAACGGATTTTGGGATCAAGGTAGGCATAGGCCAGATCGACCAGTAAATTGAGCAGCACCGCCACTACGGTCACCAAAATCACCAGGCCCAACACCAGCGTGTAGTCGCGGTTGGAGGCGCCATTGACAATGAGCTTGCCCAGTCCGGGAATAGAAAACAAGGTTTCGGTGACTACCGCCGCGGTCATGGAGGAAATTGCCAACGGGCCCAGCACCGAGACCACCGGTAGCAGCGCTGGGCGAATCGCGTGGCGCAGCACCACGATGCGCATGGGCAGGCCCTTGGCGCGCGCGGTGCGGATGAAGTTGGAGCTCATTACCTCGATCAGGCTGCCGCGCATGACCCGCCCCACGGTCGAGAGATTTATGAGGGTGAGCAAAGCAATGGGCAGCACCCAAAAGCGCAGCTCATGGTCGCTCCATCCACCCGAGGGCAGCCAGGGCAGCCAGATGGCGAACACCATCACCAGCACCGGCCCCAGTACAAAAGAGGGCACGGCAGTGCCCACACTGCCTAGCAGCATCAGCAGATAGTCGGCGGCGCTGTTTTGGCGCAGCGCCGCCCAAATGCCCAGCGAGACGCCCAACGCCACCGCAATCAACATGGACAGTCCACCGATGGTCAGCGAGACCGGCAGGGCTTTGGCCACCAGGTCGTTCACGCTCCAGTCGGCATAGCGAAAGGAGGCGCCCAGGTCGCCGTGCAGCAGGCTGTTCAGGTAGTAGAGGTATTGCTGCCACAGGGGCAGCTCCAGGTGGTACTTGGCCTGCAAATTGGCCAGCACCGCCGCCGAGACTTTGCGCTCGGTATCAAACGGCCCGCCCGGTGTGGCGTGCAGCATCAAATAGCAAATCGTGATCACCGCCAGCAAAGCCGGCACGGTGGCGAGCACGCGCCTGAGCGTGTATTTCCACATACAGGAGGGTCAGGTTGGCCCGGCGGCTTAGTGCTTGATGATGTAGAAGTCTTTGCTGCGGAAATGGTCCATGGGGTTGGACTCAAAATATCCGCCCACATAGGACTTGAGCAAACGCGGCAAGGTGTATTGCAGCAGCGGGATCATGGGGTAGTCTTCCATGACCAGGCGGGCCGCCTCGGTCAACAGGGCTTTGCGCTTGACCGGATCCGAGGATTGGTTGCCCTGGGTGATCAGCTCCTCGGCCTTGCGGTTGCAGTTTTTGTTGTCGTTGGCGTCCGAATCGCACTGCACCAGGGTCAAAAAGGTGGTGGCGTCGTTGTAATCGGCGACCCAGCCGTGCCGGGCGATCTGGAACTCGCCGTCATGGCGCTTTTTGATCAGCACCTTGAACTCCAGGTTGTCCATCTCGGTTTCCAGGCCCAGCTTGGTTTTCCACTCGGAGGCGGCAAAAATAGCCATCTTCTTGTGGTACTGGTCGGTGTTGTACGTGAAACTGATTTTGGTGCCCGGCTTGATACCCGCTTCGGCCAGCAGCTTTTTGGCCTCGGCCACGCGCTTGTCCATGGGCCACTTGGCCCAGTCGTAGCTGGTCACATCCGCGCCGGCGATGCCTTTGATGACCAGGCCATAGGCGGGAATCTGGCCGTCCGCGGTCACTTTGCTGGCCAGTATGTCGCGGTCAATCACCATAGAGAGGGCTTTGCGTACGCGCAAATCCTTCATCATGGGGTCTTTGTTGTTCAGTGCGTAAAAGCGCAGACCCAGCATGGGGCCGTTTTTGACTTCGGCCGGGTAGGTCTTTTTCATCTGCTCGTAAGAGCCCGGAGGTAGCAGGTAGACCATGTCGGTCTCGCCGGATTGGTACATCTTGACGTCGGCGTTGCTGTCTTCGATGGCCAAAAAGCTTACTTTATTGAGTACCACCGACTTGGCATCCCAGTAGCGCGGATTCTTCTCCAAGACCACCGCGCTGTTGACGCGCCATTCTTTGAGCGCAAAGGCGCCGTTGCCCACCATATTGCCCGGCTTGGTCCAGTCTTTGCCAAATTTGTCGATGGTGGCTTTGTGAATCGGGGCAAACTGGGTGTTGGCCAGCAAGTCCAGCAAGAAGGCCACGGGGAAGGGTGTTTTCACTTCCAATTGGTCTTTGGCCAGCGCTTTGACGCCCAACTCGGTAACCGGCTTTTTGCCTTCGGCGACATCCATGCCGTTCAAAATGAAGGGCGCCAAGGTCGTCGCGTACTGCGAGGCGGTTTTGGGGTCCAGGTAGCGGCGCCAGCCGTAGACAAAGTCCTCGGCGCTGATCGGGTCACCATTGGAGAACTGCGCGCCTTTGCGCAGGGTAAAGACCCAGGTGGTCGGGTTGAGCTGCTTCCAGGACTCGGCTACACCGGGCACCATCTTGCCGCTGGTGTTGATGGCTGTTAGTCCCTCAAACAGATCGCGCGCAATTTGGTTGGCCGGCACCGACTCGGCCAGGGCCGGATCCAGGGTTTCGGGCTCCGAGCCGTTGCTGCGCACCCATTCTTGCTTGGCGGCTAAAGCCACCCCGGCAGGCACGCTGGCGGCCACGACGTTTTGGGCGGCGCAGGCCAGCGCCAGCAATAAAGACATCAAGGAGAAGGACGGTAAAGACTTTTGCATGGCGGACACCCCGTGATAGAAATGTGAAAGTTCATTCTAGTAGTAAGGATCAAGCTGCCGCAGTGGCCGCCCGCGCCTTTGCTAGAATCCGCCCACTCCGAGGAGCGATGCAGTTCACGCAAAGTGAATGAGGCTCGGGGTACAGGGGCCCTGACTCCTGCTTGTTTCAACTGCGCTCACCCACTGATGTCTGCGGGGTGAGTCACCTTTCCCTAGCTTGCACAGTGGTTTTCAAAATGTACTTTTTGGAGCCTTTGTCATGAACGCTGTATTGAAACCTATCAAAAACCAGGACTACGAAATCGCCGACCTGAGCCTTGCGCCTTGGGGCCGCAAAGAACTCAACATTGCCCAGACCGAAATGCCCGGTCTGATGGCAATTCGCGAAGAATTCGCCAAAGCCCAGCCCCTCAAAGGCGCGCGCATTACGGGTTCGCTGCATATGACGATCCAGACCGGCGTGCTGGTCGAAACCCTGCAAGCCCTGGGCGCGCAGGTGCGCTGGGCCTCGTGCAATATCTACTCGACGCAAGACCATGCCGCCGCCGCCTTGGTGGCCGCCGGTACCCCGGTGTTTGCCTACAAAGGCGAGTCGCTGGAAGACTACTGGGATTACACCCACCGCATTTTTGAATTCGGCGGCAAAAAAGGCAGCGCAGCAGAAGGCCCGAACATGATTTTGGACGACGGCGGCGACGCCACGCTCTTGATGCATCTGGGTACCAAGGCCGAGAAAAACATCAAAGTGTTGGCCAAGCCGGGCAGCGAAGAAGAGGTGTGCCTCTTTAACTCCATCAAGGCCAAGCTCAAGCTGGACCCCACTTGGTACAGCCGCCGCTTGAAAAACATCATCGGCGTGACCGAAGAGACCACCACCGGCGTGCTGCGCCTCAATGAAATGGCTGCCCGTGGCGACCTGGCCTTCCGTGCCATCAACGTCAATGATTCGGTGACCAAAAGCAAGTTCGACAACCTCTACGGCTGCCGCGAATCCTTGGTCGACGCCATCAAACGCGCCACCGACGTGATGATCGCCGGCAAAGTGGCCCTGGTGGCTGGTTACGGCGACGTGGGCAAGGGCTCGGCCCAAGCGCTGCGTGCTCTGTCCGCGCAAGTGTGGGTGACCGAGATCGACCCGATCAATGCCTTGCAAGCCGCTATGGAAGGCTACAAAGTGGTCACTATGGAATACGCAGCCGACAAGGCCGATATTTTTGTGTCTGCCACCGGTAACAAAAACGTCATCACCTACAAGCATATGGATGCGATGAAAGACCAAGCCATCGTCTGCAACATCGGCCACTTTGACAACGAGATCGATGTCGAATCCCTGTCCAAATGCAAGTGGGAAGAGATCAAGCCCCAAGTGGACCATGTGATTTTCCCGGCCAAAGGCAAAACGCCTGCCAAGCGCATCATCTTGTTGGCCAAAGGCCGCTTGGTGAACCTGGGTTGCGGCACCGGTCACCCCAGCTTTGTCATGTCTTCGAGCTTTGCCAACCAGACGATCGCCCAGATCGAGCTGTTCACCAAGCCCAAGGAATACAAAAATGGCCATGTCTATGTGCTGCCCAAGCACCTGGACGAAAAAGTGGCCCGCTTGCACCTGAAAAAGGTTGGCGCCATGCTGACCGAGCTGACCAAAGAGCAGGCCGATTACATCGGCGTGAGCAAGGCCGGCCCCTACAAAGCGGACACCTACCGGTATTGATGCGCCACTGAATGCGCATTGACCAATTGCTGGTGCACCGCCAGCATGCCAGCACCCGTTCGCAGGCGCAGCGCCTGATTGCCGATGGGGTGTTGTGGCAGCAAGGGGACGCGTGGAAACGGGTCCTCAAAAATGGCGACGACGTTCCCGAGGACGCGTCGCTTAAGCTGCTCAATACCCAAGAGGCGCGCTATGTGTCGCGCGGTGGTCTCAAGCTCGAGGCCGCCTTGGCGCATGTGCAATTGGACGTACGTGGCATGGCATGCCTGGATGTGGGCCAGTCCACCGGAGGCTTTACCGACTGCTTATTGCAGCGCGGTGCAGCATCCGTGGTGGGTGTCGATGTGGGTAGCGCGCAGTTGCATCCGCAATTGCGCACCGACCCGCGCGTGCTCTGCGTGGAAAAAGTCAATGCGCGTGCTTTGACAGCCGACGATTTGCTGCAAGCCTACGAAGACAGCATCGGCGAGCAAGGGGTGTTTGATAGTGGCGAGGAGCCTGACGAAGACGAAGCAGCGGTGCCCAGCTTTGCACCGGCCTTTGACCTGATCGTGGCGGACTTGTCCTTTATCTCGCAAACCTTGGTTTTGCCTGCGGTGGTCGCCCTGCTCAAGCCGGGCGGCAGCTTGCTTACCCTGGTCAAGCCGCAGTTTGAACTGCAGCCCGGCCAGGTTGGCAAAGGCGGCATCGTCAAAGACGCATCTCTGTACCTATTTGTCGAGCAGCGCTTGCGTGAGGCATGCGCCGCCCTTGGCCTGGAGGTCACTGCGTGGTTCGATTCCCCCATTGCCGGCGGGGATGGCAACCGCGAGTTTTTTATCTGCGCCCGGTATCCGGGCCTTGACCCTTCTTCCAAATGAGAACGCCATGTTTTCTACCCCTCGGATTCCAGTCAGCCTGGAATTCTTCCCCCCAAAGTCGGCGCAGGGCGCCGACAAACTGCGCGAGGTGCGTGCGCAACTTGCGGTTCTGAACGCGCGTTTTTGCTCTGTCACCTATGGCGCGGGCGGCTCCACCCAAGAAGGGAGCCTGCGTACCGTGGCCGAGCTGGTCCAAGAGGGCGAGGCGGCGGCGCACTTTACCTGCGTCAACGCCACCCGCGACTCGGTGCGAGAACACTTGCGCACCCTGCATGGGCTGGGCGTGCGCCGCATCCTGGCCCTGCGCGGCGATTTGCCGCCGGGCTACGTGGCCGCGCAGGCGACTGGCGATTTTGCCTATGCCAGCGACTTGGTGGCCTTTGTGCGCGCCGAGACCGGGCGTGACTTTCACATCGAAGTGGCCTGCTACCCCGAAACCCATCCGCAGGCGGCCTCGCCACAAGACGATATGCAGGCCTTTGCCGCCAAGGTGCGCGCCGGCGCCGACTCGGCCATTACGCAGTATTTTTACAACGCGGACGCTTACTTCCGCTTTGTTGAAGAGACGGCGGCGCTGGGCTTAGACATTGCGGTGGTGCCAGGCATCTTGCCCATTGCCAACACCGGCCAGTTGCTGCGTTTTTCCGAGGCCTGCGGCGCCGAAATCCCGCGCTGGATTCGCCAGCGTTTGGAGAGTTTTGGGCAAGACCTGGCCTCGGTACAGGCTTTTGGGCTGGACGTAGTGACCGGCCTGTGCGAGCGCTTGCTCGCCGGTGGCGCGCCGGGGCTGCACTTTTATACGCTCAACCAAAGTGCTCCGACGCTGGCCATTTGCGATGCGCTGGGCCTGCGCCCGGCGCAGCAGCGGCCCGCCTGAACCCCGACGCCGAATCGCCTTACCTTAGCCGCCCGCATCGAGCGTAAAGCTGGCGTGCCGGTCTTGTTGCAAGGCCGCCACCAGTTGCGGCAGCGCTAGCGCCAGTTGCGCCTTGAGCGTAAAGGGCGGGTTGATCAGAAACACGCCGCTGGCGGGCAGGCCAGGGCGCACGGTGTCGCCCGCCGCATCCTGCGTGAGCTTGCTGGACTTGACGGTCAGCGTGATGTCCAGCCAACTTTTGCCCGCTTTGTTGGCCAGGGTGCGCAGTTTGCGCGGCAAATCATGCGCCTCCGGGCGCGGGATGATGGGGTACCACACCAGGTAATTGCCGGTGGCAAAGCGCGCCATGGCGTCCATCATCATGCTGACGACGCGGCCATAGTCGTGCTTGATTTCGTAGCTCGGGTCGCACACCAGCAGCGCACGCCGCGAGGGCGGGGGCAAAAACTTCTTCACCGTCTCAAAGCCGTCCTCACGCGCGATGGCGATCTGGCGGCCCGCCTCGAGCTGCGCCACATTGGCCGTCAGCGTCTTGGAGTCGGTGGGGTGCAGCTCAAAGAGCTTGAGCTTGTCGCGCCCGCGCAAATGCGGCTGGGCGATAAAGGGCGAACCCGGATACACCTTCCACTGCCCCGGCGCATTGAAACTGGCCACCATGTCGATGTAGTCCCGCACCAAAGGCGCCCAGGGCTGGGCCGGTGCGCTGGCCACCAGCTTTAAAAAGCCCTGACTGGCCTCGGCGCTGGTTTGGGCGTAATCGCCATCGAGCCGGTACAGACCGGCCCCGGCATGGGTATCTAAAACGGTAAATGCGGTTTCCTTGAGCGCCATGTGCTTGAGCACCGCGAGCAAAACCATGTGTTTGAGCACGTCGGCATGGTTGCCCGCGTGAAAAGCGTGTCGGTAACTGAACATGGCGGCTATGGTAACCGCCGCATCGCAACGGCTTAGCGCTTGCCCGGACAATCAAGGCCACCCTGCAATACGCCATGACTTCTCTCCATCACGCCAAGGCATCTACGCACCACGCCGGCCTCTACGCCAGCGCGGTGGTCCTGCTATGTGCGTCGATCAGCGCCTACCTGGCCTGGCCTGGCTTGCCCGAGCACGCGCCCTGGCTGCGCGCCTTGGGCCTGTCGCTGGCCAGCGGCGCAGCGGCCACGGGTTTGGCTTTGGCCGCATGCGCCGCCTTGCTGTCCGCGATGCCGATGGGCATGCCGGTGCGGGCTTGGCCGCGTCTGCTACCTGCCTTTCTGGCATTGCCGCACATGGCTTTTGCGCTGGGGGTGCTGCTATTGCTCAGTCCTTCGGGCGTTTTGGTGCGCTGGGTATTTGCGCTCTTGGCCCCGCTGCAAGCGCTGCTGCCCTGGCCGCTGGATGCGCCGCCCGACTGGCAAAGCACCCAAGACCCCTGGGGCCTGGGCTTGGTGCTGGTGCTGGTGTGCAAAGAGACGCCTTTTTTGCTCTGGTGCGCCTTGGCGCAGTGGCAGCGCCCGGACCTGGCGCTGCGTTGGCGCCGCGAAATGGCGTTGGCCCGCACCTGGGGCTATTCAGAACGCAGTGCCTGGTGGCGCGTGGTCTGGCCCCAGCTTTTGCCGCGATTGGCCGGGCCGCTGCTGGCGGTGGGTATGTACAGCGTGTCGGTGGTCGATGTGGCCTGGATCATCGGCCCTGGCGCGCCGCCCACCCTGGCCATGCTGGCCTGGCAGTGGCTGCAAGATGCCGACCCGGCGCGGCGCGCGCAAGGTCTGGCCGCTATGGCCATTTTGGCCGCGTGCACTGCTGTGTTGGCCGTGGTGGTTTACGCCGCCTACCAAGGCTGGCTGCGTTTGGGGGGCCGCAGGCGCTGGAGTGGTGGCCCGCCTGCCATGGCCTCGTTTGCGCCCATGACGCCGAACGCGATGGCGCTGCGCTGGCGACCTCGCGTGGCTTACCGCGCGTTGCCTGTCTTGTACCTGGCTGTTGCGGCGGCGCTGACCTTTAGCAGCGTCGCAGGGACCTGGACTTTTCCGGCGGTATGGCCGCAGCAATGGACGCTGCAGGCCTGGCAGTCGGCAGCGGGCAGCAGTTCGGCGCTGGGGACCACGCTGTGGCTGGCCAGCGCCAGTGCGCTCAGCGCCTTGGTGCTGGCTGTGTTGCTGCTCGAGGCCCTGCCCCGGTGCTTTCACGCCGCGCTGATGGGCTTGGCATTGAGCCCGTTGTTATTGCCCGCGCTGGTCTGGGCCTGGTTGCTGCAAAGCGGGGCGCTGGCCTTGGGCGTGGACGGCAGCGCCAGCGGCCTGTGGCTGGCGCACACCCTGACCGTCTGGCCCTACGTGCTGCTCAGCCTGCAAGCGCCTTATGCCGCCGCGGATGGGCGCCTGGCGGCGGTGGCCGCCAGCTTGGGCCGCAGTCGCTGGGCCTATCTCTGGCAGGTGCGACTGCCCTTGCTGCGCGGGGCACTGGCCGGCGCGGGGGCGATTGGCTTTGCCGTCAGCGTGGCGCAGTTTTTACCCACTTTATTTGTCGGCGGCGGACGCTTTAGCACCGTCAGCACCGAGGCGCTGGCCCTGTCCTCGGGCGGGCAGCGTTCGCTGCTTGCCGCTTACGCGCTGCTGCAATGGGTCTTGCCCGCGTGCGCGTTTGCCCTGGCCTGGTGGCTGGGGCGGGCGCGTCGCTTTGCGCAGCCGTGCGTGTCGTCCTCGCTGCATTAGCATGCGCCCGCCCATGACAGATACCGCCACCGCCGCTCCCCCTGTATTGCAGCTGCAGCTGCGCCTGTTGCGCGCGCCCTCGGGCGTATTGCTGCAGGACTTTGCCTTGGCACTTCCCGCAGGCGCCATCCACACGGTGATGGGCCCCAGCGGGTCGGGCAAATCCAGCCTTTTGGCCGCGCTGTGCGGCACGCTCGAGCCAGGCATCAGGTTTGAGGGCCAGGTGGGGGTAGACGGCATGCGTGTGGACGCCTGGCCCATCCAGCGCCGGCGCATTGGCCTGCTGTTGCAAGACGATTTGCTGTTTGCGCACATGACGGTGCGCGAGAACCTCTTGTTCGCGGTGCCCGCCGGCCCCCAAGCGCAGCGTGCGCAGGCGGTGCAGCTGGCTTTGGACGAGGTCGAGCTGCTGCCCTGGGCCGACGCCGACCCGGCCACCCTCTCGGGTGGCCAGCGCGCCCGGGCCGCTTTGGCGCGGGCCTTGCTGGCGCAGCCGCGCGTTTTGCTGCTCGATGAACCGTTTTCCAAACTCGACGCGCCACTGCGCCAGCGCATGCGCGACCTGGTCTGGAGCGCGGTGCGCCGCCGCGGCCTGGCGGCAGTGCTGGTCACCCACGACGCGGCTGACGTGGCTGATGCGCAGCGCCTAAGCATGCTGGGCGCGCCGCAGGCCTAACTTGGCGACGCTGCGCCACTGCGGTGTCACGGTGCGCAGCGACAATGCCGCCATGTTGGACCGCTTTGCTATTCCTTTGCTGCGCCCGGCGCTCAACGCTCTGGCCGGGCCTTTGGTGCGCCAGGGCGTGTCGGCCAATGCCATCACCTGGCTGGGTTTTGGGCTGGGCGTACTGGCCGCATCTTGTGTGGCGGTGCAGGCCTTTGAATTGGCGCTGGTGCTCTTGCTGGCCTCGCGCCTGTGTGATGCGCTTGATGGCGCCGTGGCCCGCGCCACCCAGACCACAGCGGCGGGTGCATTTTTGGATATCGCCTTGGACTTTGTTTTTTATGCGCTGATGGTGCTGGGCTTTGCGCTGGCCGACCCGGCCCGCAATGCGCTGCCCGCTGCCGTGCTCTTGACCGCTTTTGTGGGCACGGGCAGCAGCTTTTTGGCGTTTGCGGTGCTGGCGGCGCAGCGCGGGCTGCACAGTGCGCAGTACCCGCAAAAATCTTTTTATTTTCTGGGCGGCCTGACCGAGGCCACCGAAACGCTGGCCGTGCTGGTGGCGATGTGCATTTGGCCTGCTTATTTCGCGCCCCTGGCCTGGGGTTTTGCGGCTTTGTGCGCGATCACCTGGGTCAGCCGCATTGCGGCGGGCTGGCGTTTACTGGGCGAACCCGCCCCCGGGCCAGAGGCCACGCATGAATAGCAAGCGCGCCTGGCGCCTTGCCTTGGCGCTGATGTTCGGGCTGGCCCTGCTCGGCGCCTGGAAGGGGCAGGATTGGCTGGGTCTGGAGCGCGTACAAGCGCTCTACCTCGACCTACAGGCCTGGCACGCGCAGGCGCCTTGGACGGTGCGCGGTGCCTACTTTGCCCTCTATGTGCTGCTGGCCAGTGCGGCGGTTCCGGGCATTGTGGTGCTGACGCTGGCTGGTGGCGCGGTGCTAGGCTGGGGCTGGGCGCTGTTGCTGGTGTCTTTTGCCTCTAGCCTGGGCGCCACCTTGACCATGCTCTTGGTGCGCCATGTGTTTGCGGATGCGCTGCGCGCGCGCATGGGCCCGCGTGTGCGCAGCCTGGCGCGCGGCTTTGAGCGCGAGGGCACCTACTACTTGCTCAGCTTGCGATTGATTCCGCTGGTGCCTTTTGGCCTGATTAATCTGGTGATGGGCCTAACGCGCATGCCGGTGCGCCGCTTTTACGCGCTTACCCAATGCGGCATGTTGCCGGCCACCTTGATTTATGTGCAGGCGGGTACGCAGTTGGCGGCTTTGCGCTCGGTCAGTGAGGTGCTGCAGCCTGCCGTTCTGGCAGCCTTGCTGTCCTTGGCCACGGCTTTGGCGGTGCTGCCCCTGCTGGCCCGCCGCGGCCTGCGCTGGCTGCAGCAGCGCCGGGCCTTGGCCCCCTGGAAGCGCCCCCAGCGCTTTGACTACAACCTGGTGGTGATAGGCGCTGGCGCAGGCGGTCTGGTCTCCGCCTATGTGGCGGCGCACGCCGGGGCGCGGGTGGCGTTGGTGGAGTCGGGCGCGATGGGTGGCGATTGCCTCAACCACGGCTGCGTCCCCAGCAAAGCGCTGATTCAGAGCGCGCGCGTGGCCCACCAAGCGCGCCAGGCCCAGGGCTACGGCGTGCATGCCGGCGCGGTGCAGGTCGACTTTGCCGCCGTAATGGCGCGCGTGCGCAGCGTGATCGCCGCCATCGCCCCCAAAGACAGCGCGCAGCGCTACCAGGCCATGGGCGTAGACGTGCTGCAGGCGCGCGCGTTGTTGCTGGACCCATGGACCGTGCAACTGCAGCGCCCGGGGCAGGCGCCTACGCACATCAGCGCCCGGCGCATTGTGCTGGCCACCGGCGCGCGGCCTGTGGTGCCCGATATTCCCGGCTTGCAAGGCAGCGGCTATGTCACCAGCGATACCTTGTTGGACTATTTGAACGGCTGCGCCCAGGTGCCTGCGCGCGTGGCGGTGCTGGGCGGCGGGCCCGTGGGCTGCGAACTGGCCCAAGCCTTGGCGCGCCTGGGCGCCCAGGTGGCCTTGGTCGAGGCCGGTGCGCAGCTGTTGGCGCGCGAGGATGCCGATGTCAGCGCCTTGGTGCAGCAGGCCTTGGCGCAAGACGGCGTGCACATCCACCTCGCCACGCGCGCTGTGGCTTGCGTGCCGGGTGACGGGCCGCAAAGCCCCAAAACACTGCAAGTGCAGGGGCCGCAGGGTACAGCGGCCTTGCCTTTTGATTTGCTGATTTGCGCCACCGGCCGCCAAGCCCAATTGCAAGGCATGGGCCTGGAGGCGCTGGGCATTGATACCGCGCAGCCCCTGCAAACCAGCGCCTTTTTGCAAACCCTGATGCCCACCATCTACGCCGCTGGCGATGCCGCCGGGCCGATGCAGTTCACGCACGCCGCCGCCCACCAGGCCTGGTTTGCCACGGTCAATGCGCTGCTCGAAGGCCTGGGCGCTTTTCGCGCCGACCGGGTGGATTTGCCCACCGCAGTGTTTGTGGCGCCGCAAGTGGCGCGTGTGGGCTACACCGAGCAGGCGGCGCAGGCCCGCGGCCTGGCCTATGAGGTGACGCTTTTCCCGCTGGCCGAGCTGGACCGGGCGCTGTGCGATGCGCCCCAGGGCAGCGCGCCCCTGGGTTTTGTCAAGGTGCTCACGGTGCCCGGGCGCGACCGCATGCTGGGCGTGTGCATCGTGGGCGAACAGGCCGCCGAGTTGCTGGCGCCCTATGTGCTCGCTATGCGCCACGGCCTGGGCCTCAAGGCGATTTTGGGTACGGTGCACATTTACCCGACCTGGGCCGAATCGGCCAAGTCGGTCGCCGGTCTGTGGCAGCGCGCGCACCTGCCGCAGGGCAGTTTGCGCTGGCTCAAGCGCTGGCACGATTGGCGACGCGGCTAGAACCACGCAGCGGCACAATCGCAGCATGCAAGCGCGCTCTAGCCCGATTCTTCGTGACCTGGTCCTGGTCGGTGGCGGGCACAGCCATGTGGGCGTGCTCAAGGCCTTTGGCATGCAGCCGGTGCCAGGCCTGCGCATCACCCTGATTTGCACCGACGCACACACGCCTTACTCGGGCATGCTGCCCGGCTACGTGGCCGGCCACTACGACTATGACGCGGTGCACCTGGATTTGGTGCGCCTGTGCGTTTTCGCCGGTGCGCGCTTTGTGCGCGCCGAGGTCAGCGGCATCGACCGTGCAGAGCGCAAGGTGCAGCTGCAAGGCCGCCCGCCGCTCGATTACGACCTCCTGTCCATCAACACCGGCTCCACGCCCCAGGCCGGGCAGGTGCCCGGGGCGCTGGCGCATGCGGTCAGCGTCAAGCCGATCGCCCAGTTCAACCAGCGTTGGATGGAGGTGCTCAGCGCCGTACGTGCAGGCGCTGGGCCGCGCCAAATTGCCGTTGTCGGCGCGGGAGCAGGCGGCGTGGAATTGCTGCTGGCTATGCACTACCGCTTGCATGCCGAATGCGCCGCGCAGGGCCGGGCAGCGCCCCAGTTTGCGCTTTATTGCGCAAGCCCCGAGGTCTTGCCCACGCACAACCGGCGCGTGCAGGCGCGCTTTGCCGCCCTGTTGCAAGCGCGCCAAGTGCAGGTTTACCGCAGCACGCGGGTGCTGGCGGTGCAGGCGGGCGCGGTGCAGGCGGTCGCACAGGGCGCTGCTGCGCGCTGGGAAGCGGCCGATGCCGTGTTTTGGGTCACCCAGGCCGGCGCCGCCGCGTGGCTGGCGGGCACCGGTTTGGCGCTCGATGGCGACGGCTGCGTGCGCGTGAACGCGTTTTTGCAGTCCGAGACCGATGCACGCCTATTTGCCGCCGGTGATGTCGCCAGCTTTGGCCCGCGCCCGCTGGAAAAAGCTGGCGTGTTTGCGGTGCGCATGGGCATGCCGTTGGCGCACAATCTGCGCCGCGCCTTGCTGGGCCAGGCTTTGCAGCCCTACCGGCCGCAGCGGCGCTGGCTGGCGCTGGTGAGCACCGGCGAGCGTTATGCCGTCGGCTCTCGCGGTGCGCTCAGTTTTGCCGGTGCCTGGGTGTGGCGTTACAAAGACTGGATCGACCAGCGCTTTATGCGCCGCTTCTCCGATTTGCCGCCGCCCATGGCAGCGGCTGCCCATGCGCGAGCGCGCTTTGCCGATATGGACGCGCTCGAGCAGGCGCAGGCGCAGGCGGCGCAGGCCATGCGCTGCGGCGGGTGTGCGGCCAAAGTGGGCGCCGACGTGCTCGGCCGCGCTTTGGCCGACCTGCACCCGCTGCGCAGCCCGGACGTGCTAATCGGCCTGGATGCCCCTGACGACGCTGCGCTGGTGCGCATCCCGCCGGGCATGGCGCAGGTGCAGACGGTCGATTTTTTTCGGGCCTTCGTGGACGACCCCTACCGCTTTGGGCAGATTGCCGCCAACCACGCGCTAGGCGACATCTGGGCCATGGGCGCGCAGGCCCACACGGCAGCCGCCATTGCTATCGTGCCGCCGGGGCTGGACCGCCAAACCCAAAGCCTGTTGGGCCAGATGATGCACGGCGCGGTGCAGGTGCTCGATGCAGCTGGCTGCAGCTTGGTGGGCGGACACAGCGGCGAGGGCCCCGAGCTGTCGCTGGGCTTTTCGCTGACCGGCCTGGTCCCGCTGGACGCGCAAGGCCAGCCGCAGCAACTCATGCGCAAAACCGGCGCCCAGGCCGGCGATATGCTGGTGCTGACCAAGGCGCTGGGCACCGGCACCTTGTTTGCCGCCCACGCGCTGGGCCAGGCGCGCGGGCGCTGGGTCGAGGCGGCGCTGGACAGCATGGCCCAGTCCAGCCAGGGAGCCGCGCAGACGCTGGCCCTCCCAGGCGCCCGGGCCTGTCCTGCCGTGACCGGTTTTGGCCTCTTGGGCCATTTGCTCGAAATGCTGCACGGCGCCCGCCTGGGTGCGCAGCTGGACATGGCAGCCCTGCCGCTGCTGGACGGGGCGCTGGCCTGCCTGCAAGCGGGGGTGCGCAGCTCCTTGCACACGGCCAACGCCCGCCGCGCATCGGCGCTGTCCAGCCCAGATGCGCCCAGCCCGCAGGCGCTGCTGCTGCGCGACATATTGATAGATCCGCAAACGGCCGGCGGTCTGCTCGCCAGCGTGCCCGCAGCGCAGGCGCAGGCCTGCGTGGCCGCCTTGCGGGCGCAGGGCTATACGCACAGCGCGGTGATCGGCCGAGTCCGCGAAATTGGCGATTGGCGCACGCCGGTGGCGCTCGTGGAACAATAGCGGTATGACGGCAGACACAACGCCACCCTCCGCAGACTCCGTGGTTACGGGTGAAGAAGCCCAGGCATTGGGCGCTATACCAGTTCAAAGACCCTACCGGCGCCCCGAGCGTTTGGTGCTTTGGGGCATGGGGCCGGCCCACGTGCGCTTGCTGGCGCACCTGCAGCGCAAACCCTTGTCGCATGTGCAAGTGACGGTGCTGGCGGCCCAAACCCAGTCGTTTGCGCCGCCCAAACTGGCGCGCTATGTGGCCAACGACTTGCCGCTGGCCGATTGCATGGTCGATTTCGAGCCGCTGCTGCAGCAAAGCGGCGTGCAATGGACCGGCCGCCAGGGGCGCGGGCTCAATGCCGTTTCGCGCAACGTGCTGCTGGACGACGGCCAGACCCTGGAGTACGACCTTCTCTCGATCAACACCGGCCCGGTGCCGCACCGCGAGGCGGTGGAGTTAGCCATGCCCGGCGCGCGCGAACATGCGTTGTTTGTCTCGCCGCTGGAAGGTTTTGTGAACTTGTGGCCCAAGGTCTGCGGGCTGGGCCGCACCCGCGCCCTGCGCATGGCCGTCATTGGCGCGGGCACCAGCGGTTTTGAGCTGGCCCTGGCCGTGCGCCAGCGCATGCCCACCGCCTCGGTCACCTGGATTGTGGGCACGCAGCAGGGCCAACGCGGCTACCCCGACGCCATGCACCAGCGCATGCTGGAGCTTTTGCGCGCCCAGCGCGTCACCGTGCTCTACGAAGACGTGGCATCGCTGACCCGCGACGACGTGGTGCTGCGCAGCGGCGCCCGCCTGGCCTGCGACGTGCCTTTGCTGGTTTTGCAGCACACAGCGCCGGCCTGGCTCTCCTCCAGCGGCATGGCGGTGCACATGCCCGAAGGCGCTGCGGAATTACGCATGGCCTGCGACGAATTTGAGCGCAGCACCAGCCATCCGGAGGTCTTGCACGTCTGGCAGGACAGCCCGGTGCTGGCGGCCAATGTGCATGCGCTGATGCAATCCGAGCCGTCCAAGTTGCGCGCCTTGCCCGCGGCAGGCACCCAATTTGTGTATGCCGGCGCCAAGCATGCGCTGATGTGCTGGCGCGGCCGCTGCGCCCAGGGCCGCAGCGTGGCCTGGCTCAAGCAGTTTCTCAACGCCTAAGGCGCTTTTTTCCCCCAGGAGAGCACCATGAACCCCAGCGAAACGAATACCGTACCCGACCAGGTCGACAACGGCGAGCGCCGCGTCGACACCCTGCTGCAGCACTACGGCACCAGCCACACGCACCCGGTTAACGAGCTAATCCACTTTGTGGCCATTCCAGCGATCATGCTCAGCATCATCGGGCTGTTGTTTGCGCTGCACCCGGCCCTGGCCATCATCCTTGCGCTGGCGAGCATGGTGTACTACCAGCGCCTGTCTTGGCCTTTTACCGCCTGTATGGCGATTATTTTTTCGGTGATGCTGGCCGTGGTCGATGCCTTGCAGGCGCAGGGTGTGCTGGTGCCGGTGTGTGTGGGCATTTTTGTGGTGGCCTGGATTTTCCAGTTCATCGGCCACCACCTAGAGGGCAAAAAACCCTCCTTCTTCGAGGACTTGCAGTACCTGCTGGTCGGGCCGCTGTTTGTGCTGAGCAAAGTCTTCGAGCGTTTGGCGATCCGCTGGTGAGCGCGGGCTGTAGCGGCGCACTGGCGGTGTAGGCAGGTCCAGGCGGATGGCCAAAGTCGCGGTGCTGGGGGCGGGCTTTGTCGGTCTGTCAGCGGCCTACTGGCTGATGCGCGACGGCCACCAGGTCAGTGTCTACGAGCCTGTGGGCGCAGCCGGCGGCGCCTCGTTTGGCAACGCGGGCACCTTTGCCAATTACGCCTGTATCCCCGTGAACAACCCCTCGGTGTTTCGCGACCTGCCGCGCTATTTGCTTTCTGCCCGCAGCCCGCTGCGTTTGCGCTGGCGCTACTTGCCGATGCTGGCGCCCTGGCTGGCGCGCTTTCTTTGGCACAGCACGGCGGCGCGTTCCGAGGCTTCGACACGGGCGCTGGCACAGTTGCTGGCGCGCGCCCAGGGCGGCTATGACGCGCTGATCGCGCAGGCGGGGCTGGCCGGGTTTATCCGGCCGCAAGAGTGTTTGTATTTGTACTCCAGCGAGGCGGCCTATGCCGGCGCGCTGGCCGGCCTGGACTTGCGCCGCACCCTGGGCGTGCCAGTGCAAACCATGCAAGCGTCCGAGATTGCTGCCCTGGAGCCCGCGCTGGAGCCGATTTTTGTGCGCGGCGCGCTCTTTGGCGGCTCGTGGCACCTGAGCGATCCGGCCGGTTTTTTGCAGACTTTGCAGCGCTATTTGCAAGCACAAGGCCTGCAATGGCACGCCCATGCGGCGACCGCCTTGCGCCCCGGCCCGCAAGCGGTGCGCCTGGTTTGCGCCGACCATGAAAGCGCCTATGACTATGTGGCCTTGTGTGCCGGCGTGCACTCCAAGGCCCTGGCCGCCCAGTGCGGCGACCCCTTGCCTTTGGGTGCCGAACGCGGCTACCACTGGATGTTTGCGGGCGGCCAAAACCTGATTTCCCGGCCGGTGGGCTGGGCCGAACGCGGCTTTTATATGACGCCAATGGCGCAGGGCGTTCGGGTGGCTGGAACAGTGGAGTTGGCGGGCTTGGCGCCGCAAAAGCACGCCGGCTTGCTCGATTTGCTGCAATTTTCGGCACGCCGGGCCTTGCCGGGGCTGGGGACGCCGCAAGCGCCCTGGCTGGGTTTTCGGCCGACGTTGCCAGATGGATTGCCAGTTTTGGGGCGCTCACGCCTCAGCGAGCGCGTCATTTATGCGTTTGGCCACCAGCACATTGGGCTGACCCTGGGTGGGCTGAGTGGCGCTTTGGTGGCCGATAGCGTGGCGGGGCGCGCACCGCCCGTCGATGTGGCGGCCTTTGCGCCAGGGCGATTCAGGTCTTAAATCAAAACTGTGCGTGCGACGGGGCCTGGGCCTGGTGGTCGATCGGTGCTGGGGCGCGGCGAACTTTGTCTGTGCGCTCAATCAGGCCATCGAGCAACAAACCGCGCAGCAAGCTCTTGACGTCGCCCAAGGCCGTCAGTGAGATGACCAGCGTGTCAGCGGAAGCCCTGCCATTGACGCAGCGCAGCAATATGCGGGTGCGTTGCGGCAGATTGGACTGCGGGTCTACCAAAATTTGGCGTCCTTTAGGTGTTTTGTCAAAAATCATGGCGGAAGGCCTTTTTCAAAATTTTGCTTCAGCGTATTTTATAAACAAATTATCTAAATTACAATATTTATCAAATGTTGTTTAATTAAAACAAATTTCCAGGCCATTTCGCTTCCCGGAATTGCCTCTCAGCCGAGTCGCCCGGCAGCAAATTTTCATTTTGGGGCCTTGAAACCCCACTAAAACCCCTTATGATTAGCACTCGATGGAGTTGAGTGCTAACAAAACCCCGCTCCACACGATCAATTTCGCTGGCCAAGGCGGCCGGCGGATGGATAAACCGTTCTAAACCTAGGAGAAACCCATGAAACTGCGCCCATTGGCAGACCGCGTGATTGTGAAGCGCGTCGAAAGCGAAACCAAAACCGCCTCCGGCATCGTCATCCCCGACAACGCCGCTGAAAAGCCCGACCAAGGCGAAGTCCTGGCCGTAGGCCCCGGCAAGCGCAATGACAAAGGCGAATTGGCCGCCCTGACCGTCAAGGTCGGCGACCGCGTGCTGTTTGGCAAGTACAGCGGCCAGACCGTCAAGGTCGATGGCGACGAGCTGCTCGTTATGAAAGAAGACGATTTGTTCGCAGTGGTTGAGAAGTAATTTCTCCCGCAAACAATCCATTAATTAACTGAATCTGGAGTCCTAACATGGCAGCAAAAGACGTAATTTTCGGCGGCGAAGCCCGCGCACGCATGGTCGAGGGTGTGAACATCCTGGCCAACGCAGTCAAAGTAACCCTGGGCCCTAAAGGCCGTAACGTGGTTCTGGAGCGCTCCTTCGGCGCCCCCACCGTGACCAAGGACGGTGTGTCCGTGGCCAAGGAAATCGAACTCAAAGACAAACTGCAAAACATGGGCGCGCAGATGGTCAAGGAAGTCGCATCCAAGACCTCTGACAACGCTGGCGACGGCACCACCACCGCTACCGTGTTGGCCCAAGCCATTGTGCGCGAAGGCATGAAGTATGTCGCCGCCGGCATGAACCCCATGGACCTGAAGCGCGGTATCGACAAGGCAGTCACTGCCCTGATCGCCGAGCTGCAAAAAGCCTCTAAGGCCACCACGACTACCAAAGAAATCGCCCAAGTCGGTTCTATCTCGGCTAACAGCGATTCCAGCATTGGCGACATCATCGCCAAGGCCATGGACAAAGTGGGCAAAGAAGGCGTGATCACCGTGGAAGACGGCAAGTCGCTGGACAACGAACTCGACATCGTCGAAGGCATGCAGTTTGACCGCGGCTACTTGTCGCCCTACTTCATCAACAACCCCGAGAAGCAAGCCGCTTTGCTGGACAACCCTTTCGTGCTCTTGTACGACAAGAAAATCAGCAATATCCGCGACCTGCTGCCTACGTTGGAGCAAGTGGCCAAAGCTGGCCGTCCGCTCTTGATCATTGCCGAAGACGTCGAAGGCGAAGCCCTGGCAACTTTGGTGGTCAACACCATTCGCGGCATCTTGAAAGTGGTCGCCGTCAAAGCCCCTGGCTTTGGTGACCGCCGCAAAGCCATGCTCGAAGACATCGCCATCCTGACTGGCGGCAAAGTCATCGCCGAAGAAATCGGCCTGACCCTGGAAAAAGTCACCCTGGCTGATCTGGGCTCTGCCAAGCGCATCGAAGTGGGCAAAGAAAACACCATCATCATCGACGGTGCTGGCGCTGCTGGCGACATCGAGTCACGCGTGAAGCAAATCCGCGTGCAAATCGAAGAAGCCACCAGCGACTACGACCGCGAAAAACTGCAAGAGCGCGTGGCCAAGCTGGCTGGGGGTGTTGCCGTGATCAAGGTTGGCGCGGCCACCGAAGTCGAAATGAAAGAGAAAAAAGCCCGCGTAGAAGACGCCCTGCACGCGACCCGCGCTGCTGTGGAAGAAGGCATCGTGGCTGGTGGCGGCGTAGCGCTGTTGCGCGCCCGCCAAGCTGCTGGCGCTATCAAGGGCGACAACGCCGACCAAGAAGCCGGTATCAAGCTGGTGCTCAAGGCCGTCGAGTCTCCTTTGCGCGAAATCGTCTACAACGCCGGTGGCGAGCCTTCCGTGGTGGTCAACGCAGTGTTGGCTGGCAAAGGTAACTACGGCTTCAACGCCGCTAACGATACCTATGGCGACATGATCGAAATGGGTATCCTGGACCCCACGAAAGTGACCCGCACTGCTTTGCAAAACGCAGCCTCGGTAGCCGGCCTGATGCTGACCACCGAAGCCATGATTGCCGAAGCCCCTAAAGACGACGCTCCTATGGGCGGCATGGGCGGCGGCGATATGGGCGGCATGGGTGGAATGGGCGGCATGGGTATGTAATCCCACGCTGGTCTGGCGCGGCCTGCAAGGGCTGCGCTGCCCCAAAAAACAAAATCCCCGCAGGATGCGAGTCCTGTGGGGTTTTTTTAATGTCGGCAGGCTTAACGCGCCAATGCCTTGAGCGCCAATTTAATCCCCTCGCTCACGCCCACATCGGCGGGCAACGCCTTGAGCGCCAGCGCCGCCTCTTTGTCGTTATAGCCCAGCGCCAGCAGCGCTTGCAAGATGTCGGACTGCGCCTCATGGCCCGCACCCGATGGCATGCCAATGTCAGCGCCGAGCTTGCCTTTGAGCTCCAGGAGCAGGCGCTCGGCGGTTTTCTTGCCTATGCCCGGCACCTTGGTCAGGCGCCCGGCCTCTTGTAGCGTGACCGCCTGGGCCAATTCGCCCACCGCCATGCCTGAGAGCACCGATAGGGCCGTGCGCGGCCCTACGCCAGAAATCTTCACCAGCTCCCGAAAGGCGGCACGCTCGGCCTGCGAGCCAAAGCCGTACAAAATTTGCGCATCCTCGCGCACCACAAAATGCGTCAACAGGCTCACTTTTTCGCCAGTGGCTGGGAGGTTGTAAAACGTGCTCATGGGAACCTGCACCTCATAGCCCACGCCGCCGCAGTCCACCAGCACCTGGGGCGGGTTTTTGTCGCAAAGGATTCCGGTCAGCTTTCCAATCATCGGGTGCCTTTTGTGTAAATGCCTATCATCGGGGCCTGGCTGCGCCATCTTGCGCATGCGTGCCAGGCTTCACACGGAATTATCAGCTTGATTCTCAGACACCTTTTTTCACCGCTCAATAACCGCCGCCTGGGCCATTTGTGCGGCCCCACCGACGCGCATTTGCGCAGCATCGAGGCCGCGCTGGAGGTACGCATCGCGCACCGGCATGAGCAGTTCAAGGTGGATGGCCCCAAGGCCAAAGCCCAGCGCGCCATGGACATGCTGCAAGCGCTTTACGAGATGGCCGCCAAACCCATCCCTGACGAGGTAGTGCGCTTGATGCTCGCGGGCGATGTCGCCCCCGATGCCGGCCCTGGCCCGGCCCTGGCGACCCGGCGCGCTGACCTCAAACCCCGCAGCGTCAACCAGGCGGTGTATTTGGACAATATTGCCCAGTACGACATCACCATCGGCATCGGCCCTGCGGGTACCGGCAAAACCTATCTGGCGGTGGCCGCAGCCGTGGACGCTTTGCACCGCAGCGCGGTGCAGCGCATCGTGCTCACGCGCCCGGCGGTGGAAGCGGGCGAGCGTCTGGGCTTTCTGCCCGGCGACCTGAACCAAAAGGTCGATCCGTACTTGCGTCCGCTGTACGACGCGCTCTATGACCTGATGGGTTTCGAGCAAGTGCAAAAAGCCTTCGAGCGCCAGGCACTGGAAATTGCGCCGCTGGCGTTTATGCGCGGCCGCACCCTGAACAATGCGTTCGTTATCCTGGACGAGGCGCAAAACACCACGCCCGAGCAAATGAAGATGTTCCTGACCCGCGTGGGCTTTGGCACCAAGGCGGTGATTACCGGCGACGTCAGCCAGATCGACCTGCCCAAAGCCCAACTCAGCGGTCTGGTGGACGCCGAGCGCACGCTGCGCCGGGTGGAAGGCATCGCCATCACGCGCCTGACCAGTGCAGACATCGTGCGCCATCCGCTGGTCGCGCGTATCGTGGATGCCTATGACGCAGCCCGCCGCGCTGAAGAGTTGGCCGCTGCCGCCCTGGAGGGCCTGCCTGCGCTGGCGGCCGAAGTGCCGGCCGCGCCTTTGCCCAAAACCCGGGTGCCCAAGCGCGCCATCCGCCCCTAAGCAGCCCGGAGCCCGCGATGCTGCAACCACTTGCGCTCTCACTGCAATTTGCCCGCTTTACCGACGCCAACGCGCACCGCCTGGCCCTGCCGCGCCACAAAGTGGTCCGCTGGATCCGCCATGCGCTGGCCAACGCGGCGGACATCACGGTACGCATCGTTGACGCGCCAGAGGCCCAGGACTTAAACCGCAGCTACCGGGGTAAGGACTACGCCACCAATGTGCTCACTTTTGATTACAGCCGCGCACCCTTGGTCCATGCCGACTTGGTGTTGTGTGCGCCGGTGGTGGCCCGCGAGGCCCTGGCGCAAGGCAAGTCGCTGCAAGCCCACTACGCGCACCTGATCGTGCACGGCACGCTGCACGCCCAAGGCTGGGACCATGAAACCTCCTTGGCCGATGCGCGGGCTATGGAGGCGCACGAGGTGGCCTTGCTAGCCGGGCTGGGGTTTGGAAACCCGTATTAAGCCGCTTGGCCTGCGGGCGCCACCCGCATCGGAATCGTCACCGGCCCGTCATTGACCAGCTCCACCTGCATATCGGCCGCAAACACGCCGGTTGCCACTTCGCTGTGCGCCCCGCGCGCCTGCTGCACCAAATAGTCGTACAGCGCGCGTCCCAAGTCCGGTGCTGCGGCCTGGGTGAAGCTGGGGCGGTTGCCGCCCGAGGTGTCTGCTGCCAAGGTGAACTGGCTCACCACCAGCAGGCCGCCATGCTGCCCAGCGCCGTCCAGTTCTTGCACGCAGCGGTTCATCTTGCCTTGGGTGTCGCTAAATATGCGCAGCTTCAAAATTTTGGCAAGCAACTTGTCGGCCTGTAATTGGGTGTCGCCTTGCTCTGCGCAGACCAGCACCAGCAGGCCCGGGCCGATAGCGCCCACGACTGCGCCGTCAATGGTGACGCTGGCGCGCCGCACCCGCTGGATCAGCGCGAGCATGCGGGCTCAGGCCAGGGTCACGCGCATAAATTTGCGCTTGCCCACTTGCAGCACATAGCTGCCCGCGCCCAGTTTGAGCCCTTTGTCGCTGACCACGTTGCTGTCCACGCGCACGCCGCCGCCGTCGATCAGGCGGTTACCCTCGCCACTAGACGCAGCCAATCCCGTAGCTTTGAGCAAGGCAGCAATGCCCCAAGGCGCGCCGTCAGCCATCGCCAGCTGGCGCTCTTCGATCTGGTCGGGAATGCCGCCCTGGCTGCGGTTGATGAAGTCTTGCTCGGCCGCATCAGCCGCCGCTGCCGAGTGAAAGCGGGCGGTAATTTCTTTGGCCAGCGCCACTTTGGCGTCTTTGGGGTTGCGCCCGGCGTCCACTTCGGCCTTGAGCGCGGCAATTTGTGCCTCGCTTTGGAAGCTCAAAACCGTGTACCAGCGCCACATCAGCACGTCCGAGATGCTCAGCACCTTGGCAAACATGGTGTTGGCGTCCTCCGAAATGCCGATGTAGTTGTTCTTGCTCTTGGACATTTTGTCCACGCCGTCCAGGCCTTCGAGCAGCGGCATGGTCAGAATGCACTGCGGCTCCTGGCCGTATTCGGCTTGCAGGTGGCGGCCTACCAGGAGGTTGAATTTCTGGTCGGTACCGCCCAGCTCCAAATCGCTTTTCAGCGCCACGCTGTCGTAGCCCTGCATCAGCGGGTAGAGGAACTCGTGCACGCTGATGGATTGGCCGCCTTTGAAGCGGTCATGAAAGTCGTTGCGCTCCATCATGCGCGCCACGGTGTAGCGGCTGGCTAGCTGAATCATGCCGCGCGCGCCCAGCGGGTCGCTCCACTCACTGTTGTAGCGGATCTCGGTTTTGGCTGGGTCTAGCACCAAAGAGGCTTGCTTGTAATAGGTTTGGGCGTTGGCCTCGATCTGCTCGCGGGTCAGCGGCGGGCGGGTGCTGTTGCGGCCAGACGGGTCGCCAATCATGGTGGTGAAGTCGCCGATCAGGAAAATCACCTGGTGCCCCAGGTCTTGCAGCTGGCGCATTTTGTTCAGCACTACGGTGTGGCCGACGTGGATGTCAGGCGCCGTCGGGTCCAGGCCCAGTTTGATGCGCAGTGGGGTGCCGGTCGCCTCGGAACGGACCAGTTTTTTGACCCAGTCCTCCTGCGGGATCAGCTCTTCGCAGCCGCGCAGGGTGACGGCCAGCGCCTCGCGGACATGGTCGGAGAGAGGGCTGCTGGGCGGGTTGGCGGGGGGCGGGGCTTGGGTCATACAACAATTCTCGGGTGTGGGGCGCGCGGCCCGATATACTGTGCGTCCCATTTCGCGCTGGGTTCGGGGACGGCTTATTTTAGTCCCGGGCCCTTTTCGCAGCGGCGCAGGCGCTTCGGCCCGACGCGCATTCCAACGGAGTTCTTGCTTGAATCAAACGGCCCTGTCCAACGCCCAGGAAGCAGCTATTGCGCTGCTGGCGGTCCTGCGCCGCCACCCTAAGCGGGTTTTGGGCGCGGTCGCCGCCGTTTTGCTGGTGGCCACGGGCGGCAGCTTTGCGGTTGTCAGCTTGAGCCCGGAGCTGCCTTTGGCGCCAGTGCACACCGTGATTGAGGCGGTGCAACCCTTGCCCATCGACGACCAACGCGACGCCCTGGCAAGCCAGGCGCTGCGTCTGTACCGCAGCGACGTCAGCCGCAGCACCGACACCGCCGACACCCTGCTCAAGCGCTTGGGCGTCAACGACCTGGCTGCAGCCGCCTTTTTGCGCGCTGACCGGGCTACCCAGCTCAACCTGATCGGCCGCGCTGGGCGCAGCATCAGCGCCGAAGTCGATGCGCAGGGTCGTTTGCAGGCGCTGCAAGCACGCTGGAGCCCCGAGGACGACGGCCACTTCAAGCGCCTGAGCATCAGCCACAGCGACCAGGGCTTCACCTCCAGCCTGCAAACCCTGCCCCTGACGGCCAGCACCCGCATGGCCAGCGGCAGCATCCAAAGCTCTTTGTTCGCTGCCACCGACGAGGCGCGCATCCCCGATGCCATTGCCAGCCAAATGGCCGAGGTGTTCTCGGGCGACATTGATTTCCACCGCGCTTTGCGCAAGGGCGACCGTTTCGTGGTCGTCTACGAAACCCTGGAAGGCGACGGCGAGCCACTGCGTACCGGGCGCGTGCTGAGCACCGAGTTTGTGAATGCCGGCAAGGCCTACCAGGCCGTTTGGTTCCAAGACCCCGTGGCCAGCGCGCAAAACAAGCCAGGCGCAGCCAAGGGCGCGTACTACAGCCTGCGTGGCGAGAGCCTGCGCCGCGCGTTTTTGGCCTCGCCCGTGGCGTTTTCTCGCGTGACCAGCGGTTTTGCGATGCGTTTCCACCCGATTTTGCAAACCTGGCGCGCCCATTTGGGCGTGGACTACGGCGCCAGCACCGGCACCCCGGTGCGCTCGGTGGCCGATGGCGTGGTTGAATTTGCCGGCGTGCAAAACGGCTACGGCAATGCGGTCATGGTGCGCCACGGCGGCAGCACGACGACTTTGTATGCCCATTTGAGCCGCATCAACGTGCGCAACGGCCAGCGCATCGCCCAGGGCGAGAACGTGGGCTTGGTCGGCGCCACCGGCTGGGCGACCGGCCCGCACCTGCATTTTGAGTTCCGTGTCAACGGCGTGCACAAAGATCCGCTGACCATTGCCCGCCAGTCGGACGCAGTGCCCCTGACCGCCTCGCTGCGTCCGGCCTTCGACAAAACAGCCGCCCTGGCCCGCGAACAGCTCGCTGCGGCCGCCCAAGTGCGCTTAGGCAGCGTGCAGTAGCCGCTGCGCAGCGCGCATGCCCGGCCTGTATATTGGTTTGATGTCGGGCACCTCGCTCGATGGGGTGGATGGCGTACTGGCTCAGCTCGGAGAAGCGCCTTTTTCCGCCCAGGTGATCGCCCGGGGCAGTCTGGACATGCCGCCCGCGCTGCGCCAGGAGCTGCTGGCACTCAATGCCCCCACCGACAACGAAATCCACCGTGCCGCGCTGGCCGCTAACGCGTTGGTCCGCTTGTACGCGCAGCTGGTCGAGCGCCTGCTGCACACAGCCCAGGTGCCGGCCGCGCAGGTGCGTGCGATTGGCGCCCACGGGCAAACGGTGCGCCATCAACCCGGCGCATTTGACGGCGTGGGTTACACCGTCCAGCTCAATCAGGGCGCGTTGCTGGCCGAGTTGACGGGTATTGACGTGGTGGCCGACTTTCGCAGCCGCGATGTGGCCGCAGGCGGGCAGGGTGCGCCTTTGGTGCCGCCTTTTCACCAAACCGTTTTTGGCGATGCGCAACAAGGACGGGCGGTGCTCAATATTGGCGGGATTTCCAACATCACCTTTTTGCCCGCGCAAACAGACCAGCCCACCGGGTCGGGCCTGCTAGGCTTTGACTGTGGTCCGGGCAACGCGCTGATGGACGCCTGGTGCGAGCAGCACACGGGCGCGCGTTTTGATGACCAAGGCCAGTGGGCCGCGCAAGGCCAGGTGCATGCCGGCCTGCTGGCGGCCCTGCTGGACGAGGCATTTTTCACCCAAACACCGCCTAAAAGCACCGGACGGGATCTCTTTAACCGCGCCTGGCTGGACGGCAAACTGGCACTGTTTGCCCCGCTGGCGCCGGTCGATGTGCAGGCGACGTTGACCGAGCTCTCGGCCCAGTCCTGCGCGCAGAGCTTGCATTGGGCGCCAGGGCCATGCCTGCGCTGGCTGGTGTGCGGTGGTGGCGCGCGCAATTTGTTTTTGATGCAAAGGCTCCAACAGATGCTGCCGGCGGTGGAGTTGAGCACCACACAAGTATTAGGAATTGGCCCCCAGGATGTGGAGGCGCTGGCCTTTGCGTGGCTGGCGCAGCAAGCGCTGCGGGCCCAGCCGGCCAGCCTGCCCAGCGTGACGGGCGCGCGCGGTGCACGCATTTTGGGCGCTATTTACCGGGCTTGAGCCCGCTGGCTTTGTGCCGAATCAGGCTGAGAATGACGAGCCGCAACCGCAGGTGGTTGTGGCATTGGGGTTTTTGATGACGAACTGGGCCCCTTGCAGGTCCTCTTTGTAGTCGATTTCAGCGCCCACCAGGTACTGGTAGCTCATGGCGTCGATCAGCAGCGACACGCCATTTTTGGTCATCGTGGTGTCGTCTTCGTTGGTGATTTCGTCGAACGTAAAGCCGTATTGGAAGCCCGAGCATCCGCCGCCCTGGACAAAAACGCGTAATTTCAGCTCGGGGTTGCCCTCTTCAGCGATCAGGTCGGCCACCTTGGCGGCGGCGCTGTCGGTAAACAGGATCGGGGAGGGCATCTCTGTGGGGAGGGCTTCGGCGACTGCGTTCATAGAGGATCCAGGAAGAAGAGGGATAACTGCGCAATAGTACAGCGTTTTGCTCGGGATTGCATTTAGGCCGGATATGCCTCCGTTGCCAGTGGGGCTTTTTCCGCCTCGGGCAGGATGGGCGTGAGGCGCCCGGCAATCAGTGCGCCTTGGTGCATCTCTAGGGCGCCATAGGCCACATCGCCTGTGATGCGGGCGTTGGGCTGCAATTCGAGCATCAGGCGGGCGGTCACCATGCCGGTAACCGAGCCATTGATGATGATGTGGTCTGCGCTTACGTCGCCGGTGACCGCCGCCGTTTCAGCGATTACCAAAATGCTGGCGTTGTGGTCCACCGGGCTGATATTGCCGGTGATATCGCACTCGACCCGAATGCCGTCGGCGAAAAAAATATGGCCCGTGACCCGCGCGCCCTGTGCAATCAGGCTTTTGAGCGGCGGCTGCTTTTTCTTATTAAACATAAAGATCCTCCAAAAAAGGGGCTGGACCGGTGGTCACAGCTTGGTCGTCTGGCTCGCCTTAACGGCTGTTCCGTCGATAACTTTGGCGGTCAAACCTTTGACGCTCACTTGCGCCGGAATGTCTGCCGCCCCTTCAAAGCGTCCATATTGCTGCACTTTGATGGGTAGGGTGGTGACTGGCCCGCTCCAAGGTTTGCCGTTGAGGACGCCATTGAACGCGATTTCCAGACGTCCTTGTAACTCGGGCGCGTTCTTTTTGTTTTGGATCACCAGAACTTGCCAGCGCACTTTGCCATTGTCAAAAGTATCGGCCTGAAGGCCGCGAATTGCAACCGCATCGGTGGAATCTGCGGGGATCAATTTCTCAAAAAAGCCTAAATCGTCTTTGAGTTTGCGATTTTCGGCCTCGAGTTGCTTCACTTGTAAGGCAACTTGTTCGCTGGAGGCCTTTTCGGCGGCGACCAGGGTACCGGCAGTGTTGGCGATGGACTGGGCCTGGTCGCGCTGCTCGCGGGCCGCATCCACCTCGGCCTTGAGCGCAATCGCTTGCGCGCGCAACTGGAGCAATTCGCCCTGCGAACCGTTCTCTAATCCGGCAATGTCGCGTCCGAACTCGAAGGCCCACAGCGCGATGGCGGCACAAAACCCCAGCATGATGGCCGCAACCGCCCAGCGCACGGGCCAGGGCATGGCGCTGCGCACCGACATTCGGGGCGCGCTGATAGTGAGTCTGCGTCTTAATAATCTGAATCGCATACTGATGACCTCCCACAAACACAAAGACCGCCCGAGGGCGGCCAATGTGGTAAATCCAAAAAGGATTAACGCTTGGAGAACTGCTTGCGACGGCGAGCGCCGTGGAAGCCGACCTTCTTACGTTCCACTTCGCGCGCATCACGCGTCACGAAGCCTGCCTGGCTGAGCATAGGCTTGAGCGTTGCATCGTAATCGATCAGCGCGCGCGTAATGCCGTGGCGAGTTGCACCGGCCTGGCCGGACTCACCGCCGCCGGCGACGTTGACCATGATGTCAAACGTTTCAGCGTGGTTAGTCAGCAACAGGGGTTGCTTGCAAATCATGATGGAAGTGGCGCGGCCAAAGAATTGATCAATGGGTTTGCCGTTCACGACGATTTGTCCGGAGCCTTTTTTCAGGAAAACACGGGCGACGCTGGATTTGCGGCGGCCGGTTCCGTTGTTCCAATCACCGATCATTTTGCGACTCCTGCGATTTCAAGCACTTTGGGCTGCTGTGCGGTGTGGGGATGCTCGGCACCGCCGTACACCTTGAGCTTTTTGATCATCGCGTAGCCAAGCGGCCCTTTGGGCAGCATGCCTTTGACGGCATTTTCCAAAGCGCGACCAGGATGTTTGGCTTGCATATCGCGGAAATTGGTGGCTGTGATACCGCCGGGATAACCCGAGTGGCGGTAGTACACCTTGTCCAGGGCTTTGGCGCCCGTGACACGCAGCTGGGCTGCATTGATGACGACAATATAGTCGCCGGTATCGACGTGAGGCGTGTAAATGGCCTTGTGTTTGCCGCGCAAACGGAGAGCAACTTCGCTGGCTACTCGTCCGAGGACCTTATCGGTCGCGTCAAGCACAAACCACTCGTGCAC
>CAMATX010000004.1 GCA_945861345.1 Comamonas sp. lk | reverse complement strand
CCGCCAAACACCAGATACACCCACGACAGGCCGATCAGGATAAACAGCGAAGGCAGCACAAACAAAACCCCCGCCACGATGCCGCCCCAGGTGCGGTGCATCAGCCAGCCCAGGTACGTGGCCAACTGCTGCGCCTCCGGGCCCGGCAGCACCATGCAGTAATTGAGCGCATGCAAAAAGCGCGCATCCGAAATCCAACGCCGCCGCTCCACCAGCTCTTCGTGGAGCAGCGCAATCTGCCCGGCCGGCCCGCCAAAGCTGATAAAGCCGACCTTCAGCCAAAACCGCCAGGCTTGGCGCAGGGTGATGGGGGGTGGGGTGGTGGTTGCGGAGTCCTTGGCGATAGCAGTGTTCATGGTGCTCTCCGAGATCCAAAGGATGATCCTAATGGCGCTGCATGTTTTAAGTCGCCTGTTTATACTGTATTTTTATACAGTATTTAAAACGAAGCTTCTGTGCCCGCCGCCACCCCGTCCCCCGCCTATGCCGAGCTGTACGCCATCAGCGCGTTCAGTTTTCAGCATGGCGCGTCTTTGCCGCAGGAGTTGGTGGCGCGGGCCAAGGCTTTGGGCTATGCGGCGCTGGCGCTGACCGATGAGTGCTCGGTGGCGGGCGTGGTGCGCGCACACGAAGCGGCGCGTGCGGCGGGCTTGCAGTTCTTGCCGGGGGCTGAGTTTGGTGTGCGCGCATCCTGGTTTGTGCCAGAGGCAAAGCCGCGCCGTGGCCAAGGTCTGACAAAGTCGGCCACGCAAGCTACTGTTCCTGCGGCACCGGACGCGATGTCTGCTTCAGCCTCTGCCGACGAAGCATGTTTTCGCTTCGTCGCCCTGCCCCACGATTTGCAGGGTTGGGGCAATCTGTGCGCGTTCATCAGCAGCGCGCGCCGTGCCGCGCCCAAGGGGCAGTACGCCTTGCATTGGCAGCCTGCGCAAGGCGGCTGGGCGGCTTGGCCGAGCTTGGCAGGCAATGAAATTATTTTGCTTTTGCCGCCCGCTTTGTCGATGGAAAAAGCCTGTGCGATTGCAGCGGCTGCGCGCGCGCACTGTGGCGCGCAGGTGTGGTTGGGCGCCACGCGCAGCTTGGGCGCGCAGGACGCGCTGCACAGCTTGCGCATACGCCAGATCGCGCGCTTGACTGGCTTGCCAGTAGTTGCGGTGGGTGCGGTGCAAATGCATGTGCGCTCGCGCAAGCCTTTGCACGATGTAATCACCGCCGTGCGCAAGCGCCTGCCGGTGGCGCACTGCGGGCGCGGTTTGCAGGCCAATGCGGAGCGGCATTTGCGCAGCCGCGCGCGTTTGGCTAGTTTGTTTGATACAGAGCATTTGGCGAACACTTTGGAGATTGCCCGCCGCTGCCGTTTTTCGCTGGACAGCTTGCGCTACCACTACCCGCTAGAGGCCGTGTTGCCGGGCCAGACACCGGCGCAAACGCTGCGCCATTACACCGAAGCGGGCGCCTGCGTGCGCTACCCCGCAGGCATGCCCGAGAACGTGCGCGCGCAAGTGGAGCATGAGTTGGCGCTGATTGCCGAGTTGAAGTACGAGATGTATTTCCTCACGGTGCACGACATCGTGCGCTTTGCGCGCAGCCAGGGCATCTTGTGCCAGGGGCGTGGCTCGGCGGCCAATTCGGCGGTGTGCTACTGCCTGGGTGTGACCGAGGTGGACCCTTCGCGCATGAGCGTATTGTTTGAGCGCTTTATCTCGCGCGAGCGCGACGAGCCGCCCGATATTGACGTGGACTTTGAGCACCAGCGGCGCGAAGAAGTTATCCAATACATCTACGCCAAATATGGCCGCGAGCGCGCTGCGATTACCGCCGTGGTCACCCGTTACCGGCCACGCAGCGCGCTGCGCGATGTAGGGCGCGCGCTACAAATCCCCGAAGCTCTGATTAACGCGCTGGCCAAAGAACACCCTGGCATGTATGGCCGCACTGTGCTGGCCGAGCGCTTGCAAAGCGCGATAGAGCGGGTAAGCGCAGCACATGAGGAAGCAAGTGACCTCGCTATCCCACCACCCCGCCGCCTGCAACTGTGGCTTGACTTGGCCACGCAACTACAAGGCTTCCCGCGCCACCTCAGCCAACACGTAGGCGGCTTTGTGCTGACGCAAGGGCCGCTCACGCGCATCGTGCCGGTAGAAAACGCGGCTATGCCGGATCGCAGCATCATCCAGTGGGACAAAGACGACCTGGACACCGTGGGCTTGCTCAAAGTCGATGTGCTGGCCCTGGGCATGCTCAGCGCCATCCACCGCTGCCTGGACTTGATAGGCCAGTGGCGCGGCAAACCGCTGCGCCTGCAAGACATCCCGGCCGAAGACCCGGCCACCTACGACATGATTTGCCAGGCCGATACCGTTGGTGTTTTCCAGATCGAAAGCCGCGCGCAAATGAGCATGCTGCCGCGCCTCAAGCCGCGTTGTTTTTACGATTTGGTGGTGCAAGTAGCCATCGTGCGGCCCGGTCCTATTCAGGGCGGCATGGTGCATCCTTACCTCAAAGCACGCGCCAATCCGCAAGCCGTGCAATACGCCAGCACGGCCTTACAAGAAGTGCTCAAGCGCACATTGGGCGTGCCTATTTTTCAGGAGCAAGTGATGCAAATCGCCATGGCGGCGGCCAACTTTAGTGGCGGCGAGGCCGACAGTTTGCGCCGCTCCATGGCCGCATGGAAACGCCAGGGCGGGGTGCAACATTTTTACGAACGCTTGGTCGGCGCTATGGTCACCAATGGCTACACGCAAGACTACGCCGATGCGCTGTTCAAACAAATCGAAGGCTTTGGTGAATACGGTTTTCCCGAAAGCCACGCCGCCAGTTTTGCGCTTTTGGTTTATGTGAGCTGCTGGCTCAAATGCCACGAACCCGCCTGCTTTTTGGCCGCCATGCTCAACAGCCAACCACTGGGCTTTTACAGCCCCAGCCAACTCGTGCAAGACGCCCGCCGTCACAGCCTCACGGTGCGGCCCGCCGACGTGAGCTACAGCGACTGGGATTGCAGTCTGGAGGCGCCCGTAGCGATCGCCGCAACACAGGCTTACGCCTTGCCGCAAGCGGCTGTCCGCTTGGGTCTGCGCATGGTCAGCGGCTTGCAGGAGGACGTTGGCCTGCGCATTGCCACCGAGCGGGGGCAGGCACCCTTTGCCAGTACCGAGTCGCTGGCACTGCGCTGCACGTTGGATGCGGGCGACCTCAAGGCCCTGGCCAGCGCTGACGCCTTGCGGTCTCTGAGTGGCCACCGGCGCCAGCAGGTCTGGGACGCTTCGGCGCTGCATCGCGCGCCTGCACTATTGCGTGGTGTACCGGTTCAAGAACCTTCGCTGCATCTGCCGCCTGCGCATGAGGCGCAAGAGGTGGTTTTTGACTACGCCGCCACCGGCCTGAGCCTGCGCAGCCACCCGTTGGCATTTGTGCGCGGGCAACTGACGGCGCAAAGGCTCAGCACCGCAGCGCAACTGCGTGACTTACCGCACGGCCGCTTGGTGCGCACCTGCGGCATTGTCACCATGCGCCAGCAACCGCAGACGGCTAAAGGCGTGGTCTTCGTGACGCTGGAGGACGAGACGGGCAACACCAATGTCATTGTTTGGAAAAGCCTGAAAGAAAAGCAGCGCCCGGTGCTGCTGCGAGCCCGGCTTATGGCGGTGTATGGCGTCTGGCAGCGCGACACCGACAGCGGGGGAAAGGTCTGCCATCTGATTGCCAAACACTTGGTGGACATAACCCATTTGTTGGGCAGCCTGAGTGCGCAAAGCCGAGACTTTCGCTAGCGCCCGACTGCTAAGCTCCGCGCCCTGTAGCACAATGGAACTCTAGCCAGTCGCGTGCGCTGACAAAAATCGACGGCAGACCTACTGCAAAGGCATTTAACGTGAAAAAAATATATATGTCCCTATCGGCTCTAGTGCTTGTAATTTATGCTGGCATTCAGGTCAGCGGCCATGGCTACATCTGGAAAGCCATCAGCGGCACCTATTTGCATGGCCACAGTACGGCTTATATCGATGATGCGGAGAACTTCGCCCAGCGCGCCATCGCCAAAGGTACCGAGCAGCCTTGGCCCCGCGATGCCCGCTACAACCAAAAGCCGCTCGATCCTGCTATGCAGGAGTATCACCAGCAGTACCGCAGCGCGGCTTTCTTGGTGGCCCAAAAAGGCGCGTTGGTGCATGAGTCGTATTTCGGCGCTTACAACGCCCAAAGCCGTACCAACTCCTTCTCTATGGCCAAAACCATCACCACCTTGCAAGTACAAATGGCGGTGCAGCAAGGCTACATCAGCAGTTTTGATGCGCCGCTGACCGAGCGGATTAGCGAATATGCCAAAGATCCGCGCGCCAGCAAAGCCACGATTTCACAACTCTCGAGCATGAAGTCGGGCCACGACTGGACAGAAAACTATTACCTGCCGTTTAACGTCACCACCAATCTGTACTTCGGCAAAGATGCACAGGCACTGGTTTTGAACCAAGGTTTCGAGCGCGAGCCGGGCAGTGCGTATGAGTACAGCAGTGGCAGCACGCAGCTATTGGGTGTGTTTCTGAAACGGGCGTTGCAGGCAAAAGAGCCGGACTTGAGTATCAGCACGCACCTGTCGCGTAGCCTGTGGACCGCCCTGGGTATGGGCAGCGATGCGATATATACGTTGGACCGGGAAGCGAGCGAAGGCGGCATGGAGCGCACTTATTGCTGTATTTTCGCGACCACCCAGGACTTTGCCAAATTTGGTCAGTTGCTGCTGCAAGACGGCCAGTGGGCCGGCAAGCAACTACTGGACAAAGAATTTGTGCAACGCATCCGTAAGCCCGACCTGGAGCCCTTTTATGGCCATTCACTGTGGGTGGATTGGGACTACAAACATCCGTTTTATTCCATGCAAGGGCACCAAGGACAATACGTCATTGTGGTGCCCTCGCAGGATCTGGTCATCGTGCGCACCGGGCAGACGCGTAACAAAAAAGACAAAGGCCCTAATGGGAAGATACCGGCCGAGGTTTACCGCTTTGTAGATCAAGCCGTAGCTTTGGTGCAGTAGCCAAAAAAGGAGTTTGCTTACCCGGGTGGGCGTTCCCAATTTGTGGGCTGCTTGTGAAGTGAATGGAGCGCTTGCAGCATCGCTTGGGTGGCGCGCTGTGTGTGTTCCAGCACCAACAAGGCACCAGGCTTGCCCTGCAGACCTGTAGCCATGATGTCGTTTAACACCGCAATGGACTCAATAGCGCTTGGCAGCTCTTTCTGCGCGTAGTCGAGCAATTGTGCATGGGCCGCTTCTTTCCGTTTGAGCGCATCACTTTTGGCGTGAAGTTGGGTTCGCCGCTTTGAAAGATCTTTAAACGCTTTCTTATCAAATTGGTAGTAGAAAAGCATAACCAAGGTGATAGAAATAAACACCAACGACTGGTCTACCAGTGCAATAAAACCTTGCACTGAGGAGACGCCTGAAACCGGAGGTGCTGCGCCAGGCCAAGGGGGTGCAAATGCCAAAATGGTGTAGGCCAGCAGGTTGATCAGCACCCAAATCAGAGCGACATTGCGTCCTAACAAAAAGTAGGTCGCAATGACGAGCACCGGCATCCAGACCAATGCACTGGCATACACCCCACCGGAGAACCACGCCGTCAGGAACACTTGCATCAACGCACTTACCGACCCCGCATGACACACTCTAGAAATGGTGATGCCATGGCGCAGTGCGAGCAGCAGCGCCATCCAAAACAGTGCAGCAATCGTATTGGTGTGTCTCACGTAGGGATGGGATGCGCTGAGCGCAACGAGCACTGTCGCTAGCAGTGACAAAACCAGGACCAAATAGCTGAAAAATTTCTGCGCACCTGCGCCAGGGGTAGCCCAAGTGGCCCAGTAATGGAAAAGACGATTTACAGGACGCATGAACTTCAACCCCCGGCTAGGTGCGCCGTAATAGCGGCGAAAAATACATCCGACTCCAGTGGCTTAAACAGCACCCATTGCATTCCGCTGGACAGGCAGCGCTGGCGCTCGCTGGCCTCGGACTTTGTCGCCAGGCCCACAACCGGCGTCGAGCGGATCCCAGGCATCGCGTGTGCGCGTATCTGTTGCGTGGCCTGCAGGCCATCGGTTTGCGGCAAGGATATGTTGATAAGCACCATGTCGTAGTGCGAAAACTCCATTTGTAATAGCGCGTTGCTTGCACTCTCCGCGAGTCCGACATGGCATTGGGGCCAGCGCTTTTTGAGCAGGGATTGAATTTCTAATTGGGTGTACAGAATATGTTCCACCACCAAAAATCGCCGGACTGGCGGCGTGGCGGCTAAGCTGATATCTTGATCAGGTTCAGACGCAGCAGTGCCCTTCACGCTCAATGGCCACTCTAGCCAAAGCAGGTGCTTTGTTGGGCCGCGCCTGTAGAAGCAAAACTGCCCGCCTGCCGCTGCCGCCAGGCGTTCGCACACAGCCAAGCCTAGGTGGGTGGTGGGCTCGGGAGGGCCATTGGATACCATGGCGCGAGGTGTGGAAACAATGCTTGCATCTTGTGGCGAGAACTGAACTTCTACGCGCACACGTGTATCGGCAAAATGCGCGCGGACCTGGATACTGCCGCTATCGGCATGCTGCCCTGCATACAGGAGCAGCCGAGTGACGATTTGCATCAGGCGGTCCCGGCCAGCATGTGCCCAAATCTGGATCGACGGATCCAAATCCACATTGACAGGACATCGGGTGGCATGTGGTCCAGCCTTGATAGCTGCAACTGCAGACAGCAGTACATCGGGCACATAAAAGGAGGACAAAGCGAAGTCCATATGCCCGCGTTCTAGGCTTACGAAGTCGCCGAAATCTTGAACCGATTGACATAATTGGCTGGTCTCGGCACGCATCTGCTGTGCGGCATCAAGGTGCCCCGGCGAATTAGCCAGCTCGGCAATCAGGATAGGACTCAAGCGGCGTTGGATTTCTATGGGCGCACGAATATCGCGGTCAATACAGGTCGCCAATGCATCGATGTCTATTTGTACCTGACGTAAAGCCGCCTCGATGCTATTTAATTCTTGGTTGTCGATAGCGAGTTTGTACATCTTTCTGCGGTAGGTCCAGTCGTACAAACTTAGCGCTAGCACCAAGAAAACGAGCGAACTCACTTTAATGATCAGGACGGAGTTCACTGAAAATGTTTGCGGATTCACTGCCCCCGCAATCCAATTTTGACTAAGGGCCAAATATTGAAAATAATTTTGTATTGAGATAATCGCCAGCCATACCAAGGCCCACCGCATATTCAATAAAAGCAATGCCGAAATCGGCAATAAGGGCATGCAAGCGATGTAGGGCGAGTTGATGCCGCCTGAATGGGCAGACAGCGACGCTAGCTGCGCAAACTCCAGCACGAGCAAGGCATGGGTGCCGAATGAAAAAGCTCCAGCCCAGCGCGCCAGTACCAGCAACATGCCAAAACCCAGAATGGCCCTCAGATTCCAGTTCGTATCCAACCCTGCTATGGGCAGAAGGTAATAGATCACAGAGTTTGCGATGGCGATCCATAAGGCGGTCTGAAGCAATGTTCGCTCGTCGAGCGTTGGCCCCTTGCCCAATCGGATAAATAGCCGTTCAGTGAGACTGGATAAGGAGAGCACGAACCAAGACCCCCGATGCTTTTAGAGTGACGGAAGCATCGCTGATGTATGCGACACGACGAAGACGACTAAGCATTCTATATTTAATATAGATTTATTTAATAATTAAATAATTAAAAATAAAATTCACAGATGTGGTTGTGCCTAAGGCATGCCTATCAAGCAGGCCGCGCACAGGTATTTACAAAGGTGCGCAGGCCAGCTTTAGAAAACTGCGTTCCTCTCCCTGCAGGTGGGGCCCGAGTCGCTCCAGCACGGTGGCGTGGTAAGCGTTGAGGTAGGCGGTTTCTTCAGCGCCCAAGAGATCTTTGAGCACCGCCTGGGTGTCGATGGGGCACAAGGTCAGGGTCTCGAACCGGTAAAAACTGCCGTGCTCGGTACTTTGGTGCGGCTGACACAGCAATATATTTTCAATACGTATGCCGTAGCGGCCAGGCAAGTAAACCCCAGGCTCATTGGTCACCACCATGCCGGGAAGGATGGGCTGGTCCACCAGCGCGGTGCTGATGCTGTGCGGTCCCTCGTGCACATTGTTGAAGTAGCCCACGCCATGGCCGGTGCCGCAGGCGTAGTTGATACCCTCATTCCAGAGCGCCTGACGCGCCAGAATGTCCAACTGCAAGCCGCGCGTGCCATGCATAAAAATGGCCGCCGACAAGCGCAGCATGCCTTTGAGCACCAGGGTGTAATGGCGTTTTTGCTCCGCCGTTGTCTCCCCGCACACCAGCGTGCGGGTAATGTCCGTGGTGCCGTCGTCGTACTGACCGCCGGAGTCCAGCAGGAAAAACCCTTGTGCTGCTACCGGTGTATCCACGCCCTCTTTCAGGCCGTAATGCATCATGGCCGCATTAGGCCCGTAACCAGGGATGGAGCTAAAGCTCAGCCCCCGAAACAAGGCCAGTTGGGCGCGCTCGGCGTCAATTCGGTCCGAAACGCTGCGCTCGGTGAGCGCTCCGCTCCCCACCTGCGCGTAAAACCAATGCAAAAAGCGCACCATCGCCAGTCCGTCGCGCACAAAGCAGTTCTTCCAGTGCGTAATCTCGGTCTCGTTCTTGATGGATTTGAGCGCTACCGAGGGCGCGCGTTGCTCGACCAATTGGCAGCCGTGCTGGCGCAGGGTTTGGAAAGTCAAAATGTTGCTTTGCGTCGGGTCGACCAGCACGCTTTGGCCGGCCAGTCCGGCCAGGTCTGCAAAAAACTCGGTGTAAGGCCGCAGCGCTACGCCTTGTTCCTTTAGCTGTGCAAGTAGCGCAGCATCAAAGCGCTCTTGGTGGGCAAACAGGCGTGCACCGTCCATGGTCACCACCAAATAGGCATGAAAGTAAGGCGAGGTGGGCACGTCGGTGCCACGCAGATTGAGCAGGTACCCGATGTCGTCCAGGGCGTTGAGCACATGGGCGCTTGCCTCGCTTTTGCGCATCTGCGCACGCACTTTGTCCAGTTTGCTCGCCGCCGTCTCACCCGCGTACTGCAAGTCATGGGCGAAGACGGGCTCCAGCGGGTAGCCGGGGCGGTCCAGCCAGACGGCGTCGACCAGGTCGTGCTCGGTATGCACGCTCACGCCTTTCTTTTGCAGCAAGGGCTCTATGTCGGCCAGGGCCTTGACCATCATGGTGGCGCCGTAAAAGCCCAGCCGGGCACCATTGGGCAGGTGTTCTGCCAACCAATGGTTCCACTGCGGCACATCGGGTTTGCCGAGGTAAACAATATCGATACCGCTGCCCGCTAACTCGCGCTCGGCTTGCAGCCAGTAGCGGCCGTCGGCCCAGACAAAGGCCTTGTCCTGCATGACCACCATGGTGGAGACCGAGGCACTGAAGCCAGAGAGGTACTGGCGCACTTTCCAGCGCGCCGGTACATATTCGGAGTTGTGCGGGTCTGAGGAGGGCAGGACCCAGGCGTCTAGGTGGTGCAGCGCCATTTGGGCGCGCAATGTGGCGAGGCGTTGGGCAATATCGGTCATAAGTGTGGCTCTTCGGAAATCGGCTAAGAATGCGCGCCATCCTAGCAAGAAGCAAGCGCGTGCGATGATGCCGCCCAATTGAACGTATCTGCCCATGCCCCACGCCCAACAAAATCTTCGTGCCAATGTCATGTGCATGTTGTCCATGCTGATTTGGGCCATGGGGCTGCCAGCCGCAAGTCTTTTGCTGGCCACCGTGCCGCCATTGCCCTTGACGGCTGCGCGCATGCTCATGGCCGCTGCCTGTTTGCTGCCGCTGTGGGGTTTGGTGGAGGGTTTTGGCGCTTTGCGCACGGCGCCCTGGCGCAAGGGTGTGTTGATCGGCGGTGGCACCCTGGGTCTGGGCGCGTTTTTGCTAGTGCTGGGCCAAGGCATGACCGACGCGGTGACCGTCGCCGTGATATCGGCCAGCATGCCAGTTGTTGGCATTGCCATTGAAGTCTTGCTGGACGGGCGCAAGCTCAGTCGCAACTTGGTGGTGGGCGTGCTATTGAGCCTGATCGGTGGCTGGCTGGCATTGGATGATGGCCCCGATGGCATGTCTTTGGGTCTGGGCGCTGCGCTGTGCTTTGTATCTGTGATGGTCTACACCCTGGGCTCGCGACTGACGGTTACTTCGTTTGTTGCGCTCAGCCCGTTAGGGCGAACCACCGTCACCCTCACCGGCGCGGCCATGGCCACCACGGTGGCCGCCTGCGGCGCTGCGCTGGCCGGCGCCTCTGCGCCACAGTGGCAAGCCCTGGGCTGGACGGAGTTGGGGGCACTGGCTATTTTTGCCATCGGCGGGCTGGCGATCAGCCAGTTTTTGTGGATCCGCTCGGTCGGGCACCTGGGGATCGCGCTGTCCTCATTGCATATCAATGCCACGCCTTTTTACGTGATGCTGATCATGTTTGCGTTGGGTGGCCATTGGAGCTGGAGCCAGGCCGCTGCTGCCGCCCTGGTGGGCTTGGGCGTGCTGGTGGCCCAGGGCTTGGTGCCCTGGGCTGCTGCGCACAGGGATTAAGGCGCTTTCTTTTTTGCACCCTCAAAATCGCCGGCGTGGACGTGCAACAGTTTGCTGTAGTCCACATACTTGCGCAGCGCGGCATTGACCTGCTCCAGGCTGGTGTTTTGGATTTGCTCCAGGCGGGCGGCGGTATAGGCCATGGTGCGGCCCGTATGCAACTGGCCGGCCAGCGTTGCGCTCAGCGCGGCATCCTGGGCCAGGCTAATTTTGGACTCTTCCAGCAAGCCTTTTTTCGCATCTGTCAGCTCTTGTGCGCTAACACCGTCTTTGACAATGCGCAGCACTTCCTCGCGCACGCCGGCTTGTAGCTTTTCCAGATTTTGCGGGGCGTGGATAGCCACCAGTGTCATCTCGCCCACCGCCTCAAAGCTGCTGGCCGAGAACTGGCTACCAGCGTAGTAGCTGATGCCTTCTTTCTGGCGCAGGCGTTCGACCAATCGGTTGTTAACGCCACCGCCCAAAATTTTGTTACCCAGTGCCAGTGCAACATAGTCGGCGTCGTCATCGCGCAGCGGTATGGACAGCACTGCCATGAACATGGCATTGGGTTTGTCCGGTGCTTGCAAAGTCTTGCTGGAAGGCGCAAATGCATAGGCATTGCGGGTTAATCGGGCATAGGGGCTTGCGCTTTTCCAGTTGCCAAACAATGCGCTCAGCTGGGTTTGCGCCTGGGCCGGATCCAGGTCACCCACCAGAGCCAGCTTGCCATGGTCCGCGCCATAAAAGCGCTGGTAGAAGGCCTGCAGATCTTGCAATTTGATGCTTTGCATCAGTGCGATGCGTTCATCAAAACTCAAGAAGGCCCGTACATCGCCCTTGGGGTAGGTATCCAGCGCTTTGCTCAACTCCTGCGACGCCATGGCTTGGGGGTCGTTGCGCTGCGACTCAATTTGCGTTGTCATTTCCTTCGTTAAGGTGGCGAACTCGCTTGCCGGGAAGGTGGGTGCGCGCAGCACATCGCGGGCCAGGTCGAGCACGGCGGGCAGGTGCTTGCGCACGGTATCAAAGGACAGCGTCACCGTCGAGCCGCTGCCAGTCACGCGTATCTTGGCTTTGAGCTCGTCCAAGCGGGCGGCCAGTTCGGCGCGGTTGAGCGTGCCTGCGCCGCGCATCAGCATGGAGGCGGTCATTTGGGCGACCATGGCTTGGTTTTGTAGTGTTGCGGCGTCGCCAAAGTCCAGGCGAATCTGGCCATTGACCGTTTCGCCGCGGGTTTTCTTGGCAGTGAGCGCCATTTGCATGCCGTTGGGCAGGCTGGTGCGCAATGTGCGCTTTTCGATGTTGGCCGGGCTGGGGTCAAAGTTCTCGCCTTCGTTCACGGCAGCGCGCCCTTTGTAGCCTTGCAGGAGCGCGGCCACGTCCACTGGCTCGGGCAGAGCGATGCGCTCAGGCGCAGCGGTCGGAATGAATTGGCCAAAGGTGCGGTTGCTTTCCTTAAAGTAGTTTTCAGCCACTTTTTGCACTGCCTGCACCGTCAGGGCATCAATGCGGTCGCGCTCCAGGAAAAACAGGCGCCAGTCACCCGAGGCAATGCTTTCGGAAAGCTGCACCGCCAGGTTTTGCGGGTCGTTGAGGGTTTTTTCGATATCCGCCTGCATGCTGGCTTTGGCGCGCTTGAGTTCTGCTTCGGTAATCGGGGATTTGCGAAGGTTTTCCAAAATATCCAAAAGGCTTTGGCGTACCGGGGCCGCAGGTTGGTCTTTGCCCAGCTCCACCATGAACAAGATGTAGCCCGGCTCGGCCAAGGCAAAGTTCCAGGGCGCGACCGAAGTGGCTTTGTTGGTATCGACCAGGGCTTTGTGTAAACGTCCGTTGGGCGTGTCAGCCATGATTTCGGCCAGGGCCGCCATGGCGGTGGCGTCCGGGTGGCTAGCCGCCGCTGTATGGTAGAGGGCACCTACCAAAGTGGTGTCACCCACCCTCTGCAGCGTGAGTTCGCGCGGTCCTTGCTGGACCGGGTCGGCGGTATAGGTTTTACCCAGGCTGCGCGCTGGGCGAGGCAGCGCGCCAAAAACACGTTCGACCAAGGCCAAGGTCTTGGCGCTGTCAAACTTGCCAGCCACAAGCAGTACCGCGTTGTCAGGTTGGTAGTACTGGCGGTAAAAGGCTTGTAGATTTTCGATCTTGACGTTTTCCACGTCACTGCGCGCGCCTATGGTACTTTTGCCGTAGTTATGCCAGTCGAAAGCGGCTGCGGCCATGTACTGCCATAGCGTGCGCCGTGGGTTGTTTTGGCCCATTTCCATCTCATTGCGAACCACCGAGAACTCGGTTTCCAGGTCTTTGCGGGCGATAAAGCTGTTGACCATGCGGTCCGCTTCCATCTCCAGCGCCCAAGTGAGGTTTTCTTCGCTGGCGGGGAAGGTCTCAAAATAGTTGGTTCGGTCATAAAAGGTGGTGCCGTTAAAACGCATGCCGCGCTTGCCCAGTTCTTGCATGATGTTGCCCCGCGAGGGGGTGCCCTTAAATACCAGGTGCTCCAGCAAATGTGCCATACCGGTTTCACCGTAGTTTTCATGCCGGCTGCCCACCAGGTAGGTAATGTTCACCGTGGTCGTGGGTTTGGACGCATCGGGGGCGAGCAAAACCCGCAGTCCGTTGGGCAGCCGGTATTCGCTGATGCCCTCGACCTGGGTGAATAAAGTGCTGCTTGCGCTGGTTTGGGCGCTGACCGGTGCCAGAAAGCCAACGGCCGTTAAGGCCAGAGAGAGAGTGATCGCAGTGCCTAGGAGACGCATAAAAAATCCTATTTCAAAAAAACGACAACTATTGTGCAGACGCTCGCCGCATAGACCAAGGGCGAAGTGACCAATTGCACAAAAAAGGGGTCAGACTGCAGAAAGCCCGCCCCAGAAGTAAGAAGCGCTGGCCGACCGCCGATCTCGTTTATTTTGGCAGACTATTGTCGACCCGTCGGATGGCGGGCTAATCCAAGTGGGTCCGCCGTGTCCCAGCGCGCCTGCCCTAGAATCTCACGGCCCTCTGCAATACATCTCGTTTATTGCGCAGCCGCCCGCAAACCGGGCTGATCGTCACCCAAGCCTTACTCTCTGAGGTAGCTACCGTATGCACCGCGTTCTTCTTATTTGCCTCGTTGTGAGTCTGGCCGCTTGCCAGAAAGCGCCTGACCCGGCTGCAGCTGCCGGCGCGCCCGCAGCGCCTTTGCTGGTAGCGCCCGAAGACCTGCTGACCGTGGCCGACGGCGCGGCCGGTGGCGGTCCGGTGATATCGGGCACCATCGCCGCCGAGCGCAAAGCCGACCTGCGTGCCGAGGCGTCTGCTGTGGTGCTCGAAGTGCTTAAAGACAATGGCGACGTAGTGCGTCGGGGCGATTTATTGGTGCGTCTAGACGAAACCTCCATCCGCGATAACCTCAATGCAGCTGAAGAAAGCGCCCGCAACGCCGGCTTTCAGCTTGAGCAAGCCAAGCGCAACTTGGAGCGCCTCAAAACCCTGCGTGCCAGCGGCATGGCTACTTTGCAATCCATAGATGATGCAGAAATGCGCGCCAACTCCGCGCAAAACGAAGTGTCTGCTGCCGCCTCCCGCGCTGTGCTAGCCCGCCAGCAACTGCAGCGCACCCAAGTGCGTGCGCCCTTTGATGGTGTGATCGGCGAGCGCAAAGCCTCACCCGGCGACACCGCATCCATCGGCAAAGAGCTGCTCAAAGTGATAGACCCCAGCAGCCTGCGTTTTGTCGGGCGCGTCTCGGCCGACCAGGCCGGCCAAGTGCAATTGGGCCAAGGCGTGCGTTTTCGCGTCAATGGCTACGGTGACGAGAGTTTTGAAGGCAAGGTAACCCGCATCGACCCCAGCGCCAACGAGGCGACCCGCCAGCTCGAGGTCTTGGTGGCTATTACTGGCCCAGCGCGGCCACGGGTGGCCGGTCTGTACGCCGAAGGCCAAATCAGCGGCGGCGCCAAGGCCCAAAGTGTGCCGGTCGTGGACGAATCGGCGGTGCAGCGTGTGGGCGATGCCAGCTTTGTCTGGCGCGTGGACGCCAGCGCGGTGCACAAAGTGCCCGTCACCTTGGGCGCGCGTGACGCCCGCAGCGGCCAGTATGCGGTCCAGACGGGAGTGCAAACTGGCGAACGATTGCTGCGCAACCCGGGGAGCAATTTGAAAGACGGTCAAGCCATCAGCCTGGTGGCCGCACCCGCGAAGGCTAAGGCCAGCGCTGCGTCTTCGGGGCAATAAGTATGTTTTTATCGGATTTCAGCATCCGCCGCCCGATTGCCACGGTGGTGCTTATTCTGGGCGTCATGGCCCTGGGGCTGATGGCGCTCAACAAATTGCGCGTCAACCAGTTCCCGGATATCGAAAACCCGGGCCTGTTCATTTCCATCGCCTACCCCGGCGCCTCGCCCGACACGGTGGAGCGTGAAATCGTCAACCGTCTGGAAAAATCGCTCCAAAGCGTCGCTGGAGCGCAAAAAGTCTGGTCCACCAGCGCCGAAGGCAATGCCCGTTTTGATTTGCAGTTTGCCTTTAGCAAAAACATGATCGAAGCGGCCGACGAGGTGCGCGGGGTGATCGCCTCGGTGCGCTACAAACTGCCTATTGAGATGCGCGAGCCGGTGATCCGCCGCTACGACCCCTCGGCCCAGCCGATTATCAACCTGGCCTTGTCCAGCAGCAGCCAAAGCCATGCGCAGATATCGCGCTTGGCCGAGGATGTGCTGGCCGACAAGCTGCGCGCTTTGCCGGGCGTGGCCACGGTCAATGTCTCAGGCGCGCTCAAGCGCGAACTCTCGGTCTTGCTGCGCGCTGCCAAGCTGCGCGAATACAAGGTCTCGGTAGGTGAGGTAGTAAGCGCCATTCGGGCGCAAAACGCGAACGCCCCTGTGGGCAAACTGCGTGGTCCTTATGAAAACGAAAGCATCCGTCTGGTGGGCCGCATCGCCGAGCCGCAGGACTTTACGCAAATTGTGGTCAAGCGCATGGGTGCCCAACTGGTGCGTCTGGGCCAATTGGGGACGGTAGAAGATGGGTTTGCAGAACTCGACGGCCTCAGTACCCGCAGCGGCAAGCCCAACGTCGGCATTTACGTCACCCGCTCGCGCGACGCCAGCACGGTTTCGGTCGCCAAAGCGGTGCGTGAGGCCACCAAAGAGTTCAATGCCCAATTGGCCAAGGACAGCCCCGGCACCGTCCTGGAGATTACCCGCGACGGCGGCAAAGACGCGCAAAACAGCCTCAACAACGTGATCGACTCGCTGGTACTGGGTGCTGGCCTGACCATCGTCGTGGTCTACGCCTTCCTCAATTCTTGGCGTTCCACCTTGATTACCGGGCTGAGCTTGCCCACCTCGGTAATTGCCGCATTCATCGGTGTTTGGTTGTGCGGCTTTACGCTCAACTTCATGTCATTGCTCGGCTTATCGCTGGCGATCGGCGTGCTGATTGACGACGCGATTGTGGTGCGAGAGAACATCGTGCGCCATATGCAGCGCGGCTCCGACAGACGCACTGCCGCACTAGAAGGCACTGCCGAAATTGGCTTGGCAGTGACGGCTACCACCATGTCCATCATTGCGGTATTTTTGCCGGTGGCTTTCATGCCCGGTGTCGCGGGCGAATGGTTCCGGCCATTTGCCTTGACGGTGGCCTGTTCGGTGCTGGTTAGCCTGGCGATTTCCTTCACGCTAGACCCCATGCTTTCGGCCTACTGGGGTGACCCTCCAGACCACCACACGGCACCCAAGGGCCCGTTGGGCCGCCGCCTGCAAGTTTTTAACGACTGGTTTGACCACCAGGCCGATCGCTATGCCGGTGTGATTGCCTGGGCGCTGCACCACCGCCGCGCCATGGGCTTGATTGCCCTCAGTTCATTGATTGCCGCCATTGCCCTGCACTGGCAATATGGCGGTTCGGCCTTTTTGCCGGCCGCCGATTCGGGCAATCTGATGATCGATGTGCGCACACCAGCCTCATCATCCCTGGAATATGCCCGTCTGAAAATGGAGCGCGCCGCCGAAATCGCGCGTACCCTGCCCGAAACGCGGGAGACCAATAGCAATATCGGCCCCAATGGTGGGCGTATGTACGTGGACATCGGCCCGCGCAAAGACCGCCGCCGCAGCGCCAAAGAACTGGCTTCAGATTTGCGCGAGAAAATCCGCCCCCTCATCGGCGCAGAGTTCACCGTGTTTGACGACTTGGGCAATGGCGCGCGCAAGCCGGTGCAAATCGAGTTCACCGGGCCCGATTCGCGCCGCTTGTTAGAAATTACCAACCGCTTTATGGAAAAACTGCGCCAGGTGCCCGGCGCCGTCGATGTCGGGCTGTCCGAGCAAGACCCGAGCAAAGAACTGCGCATCGAGCTCAACCGCGGCCTGGCTAACTCCATGGGCATCTCGGCCAATGATGCAGCCCAAGCCTTACGCATCGCCTTTGCCGGCATCGAGGTGGGCGACTGGGTCGATCCGACGGGCGAGACGCGTGACGTGGCCGTGCGTCTTCATCCCCAGGACCGCCTTTCGCGCGAAAACATCGAACGCCTGCCCATCGCCGTCGCAGGCACGGGCGAGCTGGTGCCGCTGGAGCAAATTGCCACCATCAGCATGGGCAAGGCGCCCTCGACGATTTCGCACAGCGAAGGCAAGCGCGTGGTCACTGTGGCTGCCAATGTCCAAGGCCGCTCCAACGGCGAAGTCACCGCCGATGCGCTCAAAATCGCCCAGGCCATGGACTACCCGCCCGGCTACGGCCTGGAGCTGGCCGGCGCCGGACAGGACCAAAAAGAGCTGTTTACCGAAATGCTGATCGCCCTGGTCAGCGGCATCGGCTTGATGTACCTGATTTTGGTCATCCAATTTAGCTCCTTCACCGCGCCCCTGGGTGTGATGCTGTCCCTGCCGCTGTCGCTGATCGGCGTGGTCATTGCTCTTTTGCTCACGGGTGGAACGCTTAATTTGATGAGCTTTATCGGCATCATCATGCTCATGGGCTTGGTGGCGAAAAATGCGATTTTGTTGCTCGACGCTGCGCGCAAAGAAGAGGCCAGCGGCGTCGACCGCGAGGAAGCTTTGATGCACGCGGGCCGAGTCCGCCTGCGCCCGATTTTGATGACCACTTTTGCGCTGATCGCAGGCATGATGCCCGTGGCACTGGGCTTGGGCGAGGGTGGCGAGTTTTACCAGCCACTGGCCGTCTCCATCATTGGCGGCACCATTACCTCGACGCTGCTGACTTTGCTGGTAGTGCCCAGTTTTTACGACAGCATCGAAAGCGCCAGCGAGCGCATGCGGGCAAAAATTCAGGCGCGCGGGCAGCGTTACCACGAGTCTTTGGCGCTGGTGGTGACCATGCTAGAGGCATTAATGGCCTTGCTGTTGCTGCGCTTTGTGTGGCGCAGCCTGCTGGGCGGCTGGATGTGGATGCGCCGGCGCGCAAATGCCTAAGGGCGCGTGGCAGGTTTTTCGCTAGGATTGCCAACACTTTGACGGCCGCCGCACTTGCCATGATGCCTTCTTTTTCAATTTGGATCCGCGCTTTTTTTGGACTATGGCTTGGCTTGCTGCTCCAGGCCTTGCCCGCGCTTGCCGCCGCCTCTGACGCCCCAGTTGCGGACCCGACCACGGCCTGCCGCATTGCCGGCATCAGAACCGAGGTGCGCTGCGGTCAGCTGGTGCGTGCACTGGACCCGGCGCGTCCGGGCGGGCCGCAGATTACGGTGCACTACGTGGTCCTGCGTTCGGTTGCGCGCAACCGCAAGCCCGACCCGGTTTTCATGCTCGCAGGTGGTCCTGGCCAAAGCGCCATTGGCTTGGCTGCTGCGGTTTTGCCCTGGTTTGAACGCTTGCTGCTGCAGCGCGATCTGGTGCTGGTGGACCAGCGCGGCACCGGCAAGTCAGCGCCGTTGATGTGCCCGCGTACGCCCGTGCTGCCCTTCGCCTCAGACAACGCACAGGCGCAGTCCAAGGAATTGGCCCAATGCCGCGCCGCGCTTGCGCGCCTACCCTTCATCGGCGCGCCTGCGGACTTGGGTTTTTTCACGACCACTTTGGCCATGCAAGACCTGGACGCCGTGCGCCAGGCGCTGGGCGCTGCACAGATCAATGTGGTGGGCGCTTCGTACGGCACGCGTGCTGCCTTGGAGTACATGCGCCAGTTCGGCCCCCATGTAAGGCGCAGCGTATTGGATGGCCTTGCCCCCCCGGATATGGTGCTGCCCACCACCTTGGGCCCGGACAGCCAGGCCGCGCTCGATGCACTGTGGGCCAGCTGCGCTGCGCAAAGCCATTGCCAAAAAACCTTTCCCACGCTGGCGGCGGACTGGCAATCGCTATGGCAAAGCCTGCCCAAGACCGTGACGCTGGCGCATCCCCTTACCGGTCAGCGCGTCACTGTCAGCGCCACGCGCGAGGCGGTGATAGGCGCGGTGCGTGGCGCGCTGTACACACCCGCTGTTGCGGCGGCGCTGCCTCAAGCTGTGCATGATGCCGCACGCGGCCATTTTGAAGGCTTGGCCGCCATGCACAGCGCACTACAAGACGGCCCACCCCACTTGCGCCTCGCCCTTGGCATGCACCTGGGCGTGGTGTGCGCCGAAGACTACCCGCGTATGGCAGCGGCTGGCGCGGCAAGCGCAGTCGACACCGACCCGCAGACGCAGTACCGCAGTGCCTGCCGTGATTGGCCGCAAGGCGATGTGCCCGCGGACTTCTACCGCATCCCCGCTGCGCAACATGCCAGTTTGCTGCTCAGCGGCGGCCTGGACCCGGTCACCCCGCCACGCCATGGGCAGCAGGTGCAGCAGGCGCTTGGGCCGCTGGCGCGCCATGTCGTGGTGCCTCAGGCGGGCCACGGCATCTTGGCGCATGCCTGTATGCACAAGGTGCTGACGGCCTTTATCCAGGCTCCGGATGACGCCAAAGCCTTGGCGATCGATGCCAGCTGCGCCCAGTCGATTCCCCGGCCGCTGGCTTTTGTGCGACCGGCCGTTCCTGAACCCCAGGGGGCACCATGATATTGATCGACAAAGTCTCCAAGCGCTTTGCTGCGCAGGCCACCGGCGCTCGTTGGCAGCGCAAGGGCTGGCGCCTGCACCGCACAGCGCAGCCCTGGGTGCAGGCGGTCAGTGACATCAGCTTGCATGCGCCCAATGGGCAAATTACCGGCCTGCTTGGCCCCAATGGCGCTGGCAAAACCAGCACCTTGCGCATGCTGGCCGGGCTGCTCGCCCCCGACAGCGGGCGCCTAGAGGTAGACGGCTTGTCGGTCACCCAAGAGCGCGCCAAGGCGCAGGCACGCATGGGCATTCTGGCCGATGCGCGCGGTCTGTACCCGCGCCTGACCGCCCGGGAAAACATGGTTTACTTTGGGCGTCTGCAAGGCTTGTCAGCCTCGGCGGCGCATGCCCGCGCCGAGCAACTGGCCGACCTGCTGGAGCTGCGCCCCTTGCTAGACCGCGCTACCGAGGGCTTTAGCCAGGGCGAGCGGGTCAAAACCGCCTTGGCCCGCGCACTGGTGCACGACCCGGACAACATCATTCTTGACGAGCCGACCAACGGCCTGGACGTGCTGGCCACGCGCGCGCTGCGCGAGACTTTGCTGCATTTGTGCTCACCTGAAGGCGGGAGCAAATGCATTGTGTTTTCCACGCACATCATGCAAGAGGTCGAGCGCCTGTGTGACCAGGTCGTCGTGGTCGCCCATGGGCGCAACGTCGCCAGCGGTAGCGTGGCCGATTTGTTGGCGCAGACTGGGCAGAGCGATTTTGAAGATGCCTTTGTGCACCTGGCTTTCGCAGCCACGCCCCCCCAAGTAGGCGTGGTGCCATGAGCCGGCCAGCAGTGGGCAAGGCCCTGGCCCAATGGGGGGCTGTTTTCATCAAAGAGATCAAGGACGCATGGCGCGACCGGCGCACCTTGCGCATGGTGCTATTGCTCAGCCTGGTGCAAGGCCCGCTGGTCTTGCTGCTGGTTTCCACCTTGGCCAGTGAAAAAGAAAATCGCATTGATAAGCGCGAAATCTATGCGCAAGGCATGCAGTACGCGCCAGGTTTGCAAAACTTTATCGAACGCCAGGCCTACACCATCAAAGTGCCGCCCGCCGACGCCATGGACAAGCTCGCTGCTGGGCAATTGGAAGACGCCATTTTGGTGGTGCCTGCGGACTTTGAGCAACGCTTGCACGCTATGGAAATGCCTGCAGTTGAAATCTACGCCAACAGCAGCAGCCGCGGCTCTGGCACGGCGCGTGATTTGGTGCGCAAGCTGCTTCAGTCCTACGCCCAGGAGCGCGTGGCACTCACGCTGGTACTGCGCGGTGTGGCCGTGGCCAGTCTCCAGCCTTTGGAGGTGCAAGAGCGCGATATGGCCAATGCCAATGCACGCGCAGCGCAGCTCACCGGCGCCATGATCCCGCTCTACGTCCTCATTGCTGTGCTGACCGGCGCCATGGGCGCGGCCATGGACAGCACGGCTGGCGAGCGCGAGCGCAGCTCGCTCGAACCTTTGATGATGAACCCGGTCTCGCCCTGGGCCCTGGCCCTGGGAAAATGGGGCGCCGTGGCCCTGCTGGCCGCCTTGATTGCGCTCTTGACCAGCCTAAGCTTTATTCCAGCGCAGTTGCTCATTCGCAGCGATGTTTTGCAGGCCTTGTTTCGCTACGGTCTTTCTGATGCCTTGCGGTTCGGACTAATATGCCTGCCCTTTGCGGGTGCGGTAGCTGCGGTTTTGATGGCATCTTCTATTCGCGGCAAAAGCATCAAAGAGGCCCAGGCGGGCAACTCGCTGGTGCTCATGGTCTTTATGCTGCTGCCCTTGGTGTCTTTGCTTAATGACGCGGCCGAGCCCGATTGGTACTACCTGGTGCCCTCGCTGGCGCAGCAAACCCTGATGCTGCATGTTCTGCGCGCTGAGCCGATAGCGCTTTGGCAGTGGCTCTTGCCCAGTGCGATCGGTGTGGTACTGACCATCGCTGGTTTGGCCTACGTCGGCCGGGCCATGCGCAGCAATGCGGTGCGCTAGCTTGGGATGCGTTATTTGCAGTTGGATCCCGTTGTTGTGCATTTGGTCGCTTAGCCCTTGCCCGGAGGGGCGGCGGTGCGCACAATACCTATCGTTTTTCATCAAAAAGGGCTTTCGCCATGCTTGAACTCAGTCAGCTTTCGCACCGCTACCCCAACGGCACCCAGGCGCTCGACGGCATTGATTTGCGTATTCCTACCGGTATGTTCGGGCTGCTGGGCCCCAATGGTGCGGGTAAATCGACCCTGATGCGCTGCATTGCCAGTTTGCAAACGCCCAGCGAAGGCAGCATCCGCTTTGGTGACATCGACGTAGTACGTGAACCCGAAAAACTGCGCCAAGTCCTGGGCTATTTGCCGCAGGACTTTGGTGTCTACCCGCGTATCAGTGCCTATGATTTGCTAGACCATTTGGCCGTGCTCAAGGGCATCACTGCGCGCGGCGCGCGCAAAGACACGGTAGAGAGCCTGTTGGCCAAAGTGAATTTATGGGATGTGCGTAAAAAAGCCGTTGCCGGATTTTCGGGTGGCATGCGCCAGCGTTTTGGTATTGCCCAGGCGCTGATTGGTAACCCCAGGCTCATCATTGTGGACGAGCCCACCGCCGGCCTGGATCCTGAGGAGCGCAACCGGTTTAACAATTTGCTGGTAGAAATTGGTGAACAGGTGGTGGTGATTTTGTCCACCCACATCGTCGATGATGTCTCTGACCTGTGCCCGCAAATGGCCGTTATGGTTGGCGGACGGGTGCTGTTACAAGGTGCGCCTGAAACCTTGGTGCAAAGTTTGCAAGGCCGTGTGTGGCGCCGCGAGATCGCCACCGGTGCTTTGGACGCGTATCGCCAGGAGTACATGGTCATTGCCAACCGGCTGCGCGCAGGCCAAACCGTCATCCATGTGCTATCCGACAACGCCCCGGATGCGCAGTTTACGCCCGTAACAGGTTCTTTGGAAGACCTGTATTTTTCCATTGTGGTCCAGGCCCGGCAAGCCGCCGGCGCGGCGCCCCATTTTGCCGCCCAGGCCTGAGCCCGCCATGTGGAGCGCTGTCGCCCTTTTTGAAGCCCGCTACCAGCTGCGCTCGCCGCTGTTTGTGGTGGCTTTCGCTTTGTTTTTCTTGCTCGCCTTTGGCAGCGTCGCGTCTGAAAACATCCGTATCGGCGCGGGCGGCAATGTGCATGTGAATGCGCCGTTTGCCATTGCCCAAACCATTGCGGTACTTAATTTGTTTGGACTGTTTGTGGTCACTGCCTTCGTCGCGAATGTCATTATTCGCGACGAAGAGACCGGCTTTGCACCACTGGTACGCAGTACGCGTGTTGGAAAATTCGACTATTTGATAGGGCGTTTTAGCGGCGCGTTTTTTGCCGCTTTGGCGGTGATGGCCTCGGTGCCGCTAGGCATGTTGACAGGAAGTTTGATGCCCTGGATAGATCCGGAAACACTGGGGCCTACGGTCTTGCAGCACTACGGCCTGGCATTTCTGTATTTTGCCGTGCCCACCTTGTTCTTGACGGCAGCAGCCTTCTTTGCCTTGGCCACCGCGACGCGGTCGCTCATGTGGACCTTTATCGGCGTCATTGCATTTTTGGTGCTTTTCATTACCTCGCGCATCATGCTGCGCGACCCGGCTTGGGACGCGGTCTCGGCCTGGACCGACCCCTTCGGTATGAGTGCCCTCAACCAGCTGACGCGCTACTGGACAGCAGCCGAGCGCAATACCCAGCTGCCCGCGATGACAGGTCTGATCTTGTACAACCGGCTGCTTTGGGGTGGCATCGGTGTGGCATTTTTGGCGCTGGCCTACGCGATATTTCGATTCGATTCAACAACCCAAGCCCAGGGCAAAAAGCCTGCAGTCAGGACGTCCCTGGACCTGCCCCCACCCATGCAAGGCCCACTGCCCTTTGGCGATGGCAGCTCCCGGGTGGCCTTGGCGCAGTGCCTGGCCTTGGCGCGCTTTGACCTGGCCTATGTGCTGCGCAGCCCGGCCTTTATCGTGCTGCTGGTTTTGGGCTTGTTCAATGCTTTGGGCGCCATGACGGGCACGGTGGATCAGCGGGGCGTGGAGTTTTTCCCCGTTACCCGCAATGTCATCAGTGCGCTTAGCGGCGCATACACCTTGTTTATATTCATCATCGCCGTGTTTTACGCGGGCGAATTGGTCTGGCGTGATCGCGACCGGCGCATGCACGAAATTGTCGGCGCCAGTGCCGCGCCTGACTGGACCTTTATGCTGCCCAAGGTGCTGGCTATTGCTGGCGTTTTGCTGGCCACCTTTGTGGCGGCGGTGTTGGGGGGCATTGCTTTTCAGGCTTTTCACGGCTACACCGAATTTGACCTCTCGGCCTATGGCGCCTGGTTCATCGTTCCCCACTTAGTTGAGGCATTGTTGCTGTCCGTACTGGCCATCTTTGTGCAAACCCTGGTGCCCAACAAGTTCAGCGGCTGGGCGGTGATGCTGCTGTACTTTGTCTCGACCATTGTGCTGGTCAACCTGGGCTTTGAGCACAATTTGTACAACTACGGCAGCAGCACATCGGTGCCCCTGTCAGACATGAATGGGTCGGGCCATTTTTGGATCGGACGCAGTTGGATGCAGCTGTACTGGTTTGGTTTTGCGGGCGTGTTGCTGGTGCTCAGCCATTTGATGTGGCGCCGTGGTGTCGATACATCCCTGCTACCGCGCATGCGCCGCATCACCGGACGTCTTCGGGGTGGTGTACTTCTGGTGTTGGTGGCTTCTGTCAGCGTATGGCTGGGCACAGGTATCTGGGTTTTCTATAACACCAATGTGCTCAACCGATACGAGGTACGCGACGAGCGCGAGACCCTCGCCGCCGACATGGAAAAGCAATTGCTGGGCTTTGAGAGCCTGCCCCAGCCCACCATCGTCGAGGTGAACTTGCAGGTCGACCTGTACCCCCGGCAACAGCGCGCGCAAACCCAGGGTAGCTATGTATTGGAAAACCGCAGCGGTGCTGCATTGAGCCATTTCCATGTGCAGGTGGACCCCGATGCCAAGCAGCTAGCCCTGGCCATGGACGGCGCACAGTTGGAGAAGGAATACCCGCGCTTTGGATACCGCATTTATGCGCTGGACAGTCCGATGGCGATTGGCGAGCGCCGTACGCTGCGCTTTTCAAATACGCTGGAACAGCGGGGTTTTAGGAACGAGGGCAACCAAACCCGCATCGTGGAGAACGGTAGTTTTCTGAACAACTTTGAAGTGGCACCCATGATGGGGGTCAGTCGCGAAGCGTTTTTGCAGGACCGGGTTAAGCGCCGCAAGCAGGGGCTTGCCGCCGAGCTGCGCCAGGCCAAGCTAGAAGACCAGCAGGCCAATGCGCACCATTATTTGCGCCATGACAGCGATTGGGTGCAAGCGCACATCACCCTGAGCACCGACGCCGATCAAACGCCGGTGGCGCCGGGCTACACCGTGAGCGATACCACGGCCAATGGACGCCGTACCTTGGTCACCCGAACCGAAGCACCGATCCACAACTTCTTTTCATTGCAGTCGGCACGCTACACCGTTAAGACAGACCTGTGGAAAAGCCCGAGCGGCAAAACCGTGGACCTGGCGGTGTATCACCACGCCCCGCATGACCACAATGTGCAGCGCATGCTCGACGCCATGAAGGTCAGCCTGGATGTCTTTAGCGAAAAATTCTCGCCTTACCAATTCCGCCAAATGCGGATTTTAGAATTTCCGGCCTATGCCTCCTTTGCGCAGTCCTTTGCCAACACCGTGCCTTACTCTGAGTCCATAGGCTTTATTCAAAATTTCAAAGAGGCGTCGCGCGATAGCAAGATTGATCTGGTCACTTACGTCACCGCCCACGAGGTGGCCCACCAATGGTGGGCGCACCAAGTCATCGGCGCGGATAAGCAGGGCATGACCATGCTTAGCGAATCCTTTTCACAGTACGGCGCATTGCTGGTGGCGGAAAAACTCTATGGACGCGATCAGATTCGCAAGTTTTTGAAATACGAGCTGGACGGCTACTTGCGCAGCCGGGGCGGCGAAGTGCTGGAAGAGTTGCCGCTGTACCGTGTGGAGAACCAGGGCTACATCCATTACCAAAAAGGCGGACTGGCTATGTACGCGCTCAAAGAGGAGGTGGGCGAAGCGGCGGTCAACCGGGCTTTGCAAAAGCTTCTGGCGCAATTTGCGTTTAAGAGTGCGCCCTACCCGGCGAGCACGGATTTTCTGCGCCTTTTGCGAGCCGAAGTGGATCCGAGTCAGCATGCCTTGATTTCTGATCTGTTCGAAAAAATCACGCTCTACGACCTCAAGGCCAGCGCACCTTCTGTGCAAGCGCGTGCCGATGGCAAGTTTGACGTTCGCTTTACCGTGCAAGCCAGTAAGTTTTATGCCGACGGAAAAGGCAAGGAAACCGAGGCAGCTTTGAACGAACGCTTCGAGATCGGCGCCTTCAGCGCCGAGCCGGCCAAGAAAGGCTATGGCCCGCAGGCGGTGCTGGCCTTGCAGCGCGTGGCGCTGCACTCGGGCAGCCAGGAAGTACATTTGGTCACCGACAAAGCACCTGCTTTTGTCGGCGTGGATCCGTTTAACGTGCGTATCGACCGCAATTCCAATGACAATCTGGTAAAGGCGCCCTCACCGGGTGCCACACCCTAGAAAGTAGAGTTCCCCATGCCATTAAATACCTGGGCCCAGCGGGCCGCGACCCTCTTTTTTGGATGTGTCGTCGGCATGAGCCTTGCAGCGGGGGCCAAGGCCCAAACGCCCGACAGCCCCAGCCTTGCCAAGGCGCAGCGGGTGCGCAGCGTGGAGGGAATTACCGAATACCTTTTGCCCAACGGCCTGCGCGTGCTACTGGCGCCCGATGCGTCCAAGCCCACGACGACCGTAAATATCACCTACCTGGTAGGCAGCCGCCATGAGAACTACGGCGAAACCGGGATGGCACATTTGCTGGAGCACATGGTGTTTAAAGGCACACCCAGCCAGGGCAACATCATGACCGCGCTGGGCAAGCGCGGCATGGACTTTAACGGCACAACCTATACCGATCGAACCAACTATTTCGAAACCTTTCCTGCCTCCGAGAGCAATTTGCGCTGGGTATTGCAGATGGAAGCGGACCGCATGGTCAACAGCTATATCGCGCGTGCCGACCTGGATAAAGAGTTTTCTGTTGTGCGCAATGAAATGGAAGCGGGTGAGAACCGTCCCCAGGATGTGCTGATGCAAAAAATACTGGCAAGCAGTTTTGACTGGCACAACTACGGCAAAGACACTATCGGCGCGCGCAGTGATGTGGAAAACGTCAAGATCGAAAATTTGCAAAATTTTTACCGCAAGTACTACCAACCTGACAACGCCGTTTTGGTAATTGCCGGCGCTTTCGATGCCGCCCTGGCACTGTCGATGGTGGAACAGGCCTTCGGACCCGTACCCCGACCTGCACGCGTGCTGGAGCCGACCTACACCCGTGAGGCGCCGCGCGACGGTGCGCGTGAACTCACGGTAAGCCGCGTGGCAGACAGCTATTGGCTCGCTGCGCTGTACCTGATTTCGGCAGGCGCGCATCCGGATACTGCGGCGCTGGTCGCTTTGGGTGAGATATTGGCCTCGCCCCCCGCAGGGCGGCTACACACTGAATTAGTAGAGCGTAAAAAGGCGTCGCAAAGCTATGCGTGGACGCTGGATTTTGCGGAGCCGGGTTGCATTATTTTTTGGCTGGAGATGGATAAAAGCCAGTCCATGGCGCAGGCACGCCAGGCCATGCTAGAGCAGATCGAGGGGGTGGGGCGCAAACCGATCACGGCGGCTGAACTGTCACGTGCCAAGGCAACACTGCTGAGCGACATCGACAACACGATTAACAACGCGCAAAACCTCGCCATTGCGCTGTCCGAGGCCATCGCCAAGGGTGATTGGCGTCTGTTTTTCCTGCAACGCGATCGCATCGAAGCACTGACGGTGGCTGATGTACAGCGCGTAGCGCAGCACTATCTGCAAAGCAGTAACCGCACTTTGGGCCAGTTTGTGCCCGTGGCCAAGGTCCAGCGCGCCGTCATTCCGCCCACCCCCGTGCTGGCCGATATGCTGGCCGATTACCAAGGCAAGGCGGCAGTGACCCAGGGCGAGGCTTTTGTACTCACGCCTTCAGCCATCGAAGAGCGCAGCTTGCGCACTACGCTGCCTGGCGGTACCCGCTTGGTGCTGATTTCCAAAAAAACGCGTGGCCAGACGGTTTCGGGCCAGATCGTGCTCGAACTGGGCGATGAAAAATCACTTTCCGGGCGCGCTAGCGCACTGGAGATCGCGGCCAGCTTGCTCCCGCGTGGCGCGGGGCGGCGCAGCCGCAGCGACATTAGTAGCATGCTGGACACGCTCAAAACCAAACTTGCAGTGAGCCAGGAAGGCCAAAACCTGGTGCTGCAGTTTGATACGGTGCGCGCCAGCCTCCCGGCGCTCATGCCCTTGTTGCGCGACATCCTGCGTGCGCCCACGTTTTCGCCTGCCGAATTTGAGCAGGCGCGCAGCCAGGCCCTGACCTTTGCCAACTCCCAGCGCAGCGACCCCGATGCTTTGGCGTCCAACGCCTTGGCGCGCGGACTCAACAACTTTGGACGCAAGGATATTCGCTACGCCCGCAGTTTTGACGAGAGCGTTGCTGACCTCCAAGCCCTGCGCCTGCCGCAGGTCAAGTCTGCCTATGCTGAACTGGCCGGCGCCGCCTCGGCACACTTCGCGCTGGCCGGTGACTTTGATCCGGCCTGGGCCCAAACTGCGGCCAGCACCTTGTTTGCCGGGTGGTCCAGCAAACAGGCGTTTGACCGAATGCACAAGACAGTGTCCGAGCCCAAACCTTCCACCGTGCTACTGCAAACGCCTGATAAAGCCAACGCCATTTACCTAGCTGGCTTGCCGCTGAAGGCGCGAGACACCATGCCCGATTACGCGGCGCTGTTGTTGGCCAATGAAATTTTGGGTGGTGGCACCCACCAATCGCGGCTGCTTGAGCGCCTGCGCCAGCAAGAGGGCATCAGCTATGGCGCGGGCAGCCAACTGCGGGTGTCTGCCTTCGAGCCCTCCGGGCAGCTGACTTTATGGGCGATTTTTGCGCCCGAGAACCGCACCAAGGTCGAGCAAGCCGTGTCCCAGGAGTTGACCCGCTTGGCCGCCAGCGGCATTACCGAGGCCGAGCTGCAGGATGCCAAGAACAGTCTGGACCAGCAACGGCTGACCACTTGGTCCCAGGACAGCGCATTGGCCCAGTTGCAGTTGGACAATGGACGCACCGGGCGCAGCATGGCCTTTCATGACACGCTGTACCGACAGATTGCCGCCTCCAGCGTGCAGGATGTCAACGCCGCCATCGCCCGCTGGATCACTCCAGCCCAGTTGCTGCACGTCTACGCCGGCGATTTTGCGGGCGCTAAAAACAAAGCGGCAATCGGCACCCGGCCCTGAACGGCAGGGGCCGGCCAGCGCCTAAGCGGCCGGACGAAACTGCAAGCGCGGCGCCGCTGCTAAAAGTTGGCGCGTGTAATCGGACTGCGGCTGCGCATACAAGGTGGCTGCATCGCCTTGCTCGAGTACTTTGCCTTGGTGCATGACCAGCAACGTATCGGCCATGTGGCGCACCACGTCCAGGTCATGCGAGATAAACAAATAGCTCAGTGCCAATTCGGCCTGCAGGTCTTTGAGCAGGTTAAGCACCTGCGCCTGAACCGATACGTCCAGCGCCGAGACCGCTTCGTCAAGCACCAGCACCTGCGGCGACAGGCTCAGGCTGCGCGCAATCGCAATGCGCTGGCGCTGCCCGCCCGAGAACTCGAAAGGATAGCGCCCCATGCTGCTGGCGGGCATGCCCACCTGGTCGAGCAGGCGCTGCGCGATCAGCTTGCGCCCCGCTGCATCCCCGCCCAGACCGTGCAGCCGCATGGGCTCGTCCAAGACCTCGGCCACGGTAAAGCGCGGGTTGAGCGAGGCGTAGGGGTTCTGGAAAACGATTTGTAAATGCTTTTTGTAAGGCGCAAATTCAGCCTTCGATAGCGCCAGCAAATTGCGCCCCTGCATAAACACTTCGCCGCCGCTAGCCTGGTGCAGGCGCAGCATAGCCAGGCCTACGGTGGTTTTACCCGAGCCCGATTCGCCCACCAGGCCGACCGTTTGGCCTTTGAACATGGAAAAGCTCACGTCCTCCACCGCGACAAACTGCTTTTTGCCGAACCAAGAGCCGCCCACATCAAACACTTTGCGCAAGTGACGCACTTCGAGCAGGGGGGCGTCGTTAGCCGCTTGCGCAGCGGGTCTTGCCACCTGGGCGGGAAGTCTCTGGGTGGGGGCGTCGGTGGCCTCGGCCTGCATCCAGTCGTCAATGGTCAAAAGGCGCTGGCCCAGGCGCTCGGAGCTGGGGCGGCAACTGAGCAAGGCCTTGGTGTAGGCGTCTTGTGCCTGGGTAAAAATCTGCTGCACTGGGCCGGACTCGCGCACCTTGCCGTGGCGCATGACCACCACCTCGTCGGCGATCTCGCTTACCAAGCCCAGGTCGTGGGTGATAAAGAGCATGGCCATTTTGCGGCGCTGGCGCAGCTCGGCCAGCAGTTGCATGATTTGGCGCTGCACCGTCACGTCCAGCGCGGTGGTGGGCTCGTCGGCGATCAGCAACTCGGGCTCGCAGGCCAGGGCCATGGCAATCATCACCCGCTGCTGCTGGCCACCTGAGAGCTCGTGCGGATAGGCATCTAGGCGCCGCGCCGCCTCGGGTATGCCCACTTCCTCCAGCAATGCCTGCGCCCGGCTGCGCGCTTGCTTGCGGCCCATGCCTTCGTGCATGCGCAGCATCTCGGCCAGTTGAAAGCCGATGGTGTAGACCGGGTTGAGCGAGCTCATCGGGTCCTGGAAAATCATGGACATGTGCTTGCCACGGATGCGCTGCCAATCGGCCAGTCCCAGACCAAGAAGCGATTGGCCCTGAAACTGCAGCCGGGTTTGTGCACCGATGCGCGCGTTGTGCCGGGGCAAGAGCCCCATCACCGCCAAGGCGCTGACCGATTTGCCGCTGCCGGACTCGCCCACCAGAGCCAGCGTGCTCTCGCTGCGCAGGCTAAAGCCCACGCCGTCGACCGCGCGCACCGGGGCGCGCGAGGCGCTGACAAAGTCCACCGTAAGTTGTTCGACCTGGAGCAAAGGTGTCATGGCAGGCCTCTTATTGAACGACTTTGGGGTCCAGCGCATCGCGCAGGGCGTCGGTGAGCAAGGACAGGGCGGTGACAAATATCGACATCGCCAACGTAGCGCATAGCACCTGCCACCATTTACCCACCAACAAATCGTTTTGCGCCTCGGTCAGCATGGTGCCCCAGGAGACGCCGTCCACCGGCACACCAAAGCCCAGGTAGGACAAGATCACCTCCGCCTTGATACAGGCCACCGTTAGTAGCGAGTACTGCACCAGAATCACATGGCTGACGTTGGGCAGGATGTGCACAAACATGCGCCGCATATTGGAAGCGCCAATGGCGTCGGCGGCGCGCACGTATTCGCGCTCCCGGTGTTTCATAAACTCGCCGCGCATCAGGCGGTACACGCCGGTCCAACTGGTCGAGCCCAGAATTACCACCACCGCCGCGCTGCCCTTGGTATTGAGCACTGCGGCAATCGCCAAAATCAGCAAAATCCCCGGGATGGCGTGAAACACGTTGTACAACCAGTTACTCAGGTCGTCGACCCAGCCACCAAACCACCCCGATACCGCGCCCAGTACCGCCCCCACCACAGTGGCCACCAGCGCCGCAGCCAGGCCCACCAGCACACTGGTCTCTGCGCCTTTGATGGTTTTGCTCAGCACATCGCGCCCCCATTTGTCTGCACCCATGGGCAAGTGGGTGGCCAGCACATCGGGCTTTTCGCCAGCCGGCTTGACGGCCATCTGCGCCTGCGCCCACTCTTTAGCAATCGGGTCGACCACATCGGTCGGGCTAGGTGTGTAGTCCAGCACCGGCGGCAAGGCTTGCACCGCGCCGCCTTCTCCCTTGGCCACTGGCGCCCAGCTCGGTGGTGCGTGGCCGATGGCCACTTCTTTTTCCCAGTTGGAGGCGACCAGATTCATGGCGGTCAGCGCGACCAGCGCCAAAAAGCACAGCACGATGCCAGCGCTCCAAACGCCAATGCGATCGGCGCCAAAGCGCTGCCAAGCCAACTGCCAGGCGCTGGGGCTGGTCTGCGTAGAAGATTCGGGGTGCAGAGTCATTGTCATAAGAGCTCTCTAGCGCAGCTGCACGCGCGGGTCGGTCAGGCGGTAAAGCAAATCGCCCAACAGGTTAAACACCATCGTGGCCAGCGCCACGTATACCGTGACCGCTTTGATCACCGGAAAATCGCTGCGCTCCACGGCCAAAATAATCTCGCGTCCCACGCCTGGAATGCCAAAGAAGCGCTCCAATAAAAACGCGCCCAGCAGTAAGCCGGGAATGTTGGAGATGACAAAAGTGATCACCGGAATCAGCGCATTGCGCAGCACATGCACAAACATCACCCGCGCCTCTGACAGGCCTTTGGCGCGCGCGGTACGCACATAGTCCTGGTCCACCTCGTCGAGCACAAAGGTGCGGAAAAGTCGGGTGTGCGGCGCCACGCCCACCAAGAGGCCCAGCAAAATCGGCAAAGGCGCGTAGGTACTGAGGTTTTTCCACAGCCCGTCCCCCCAGCCCTGCACCGGAAACAGGCCCCATCGGTAGGCCAGCAGGTACTGGCCCACGATGATGAAGACCAAAATACTCACCGACATCAGCAGCGTGAAAAACACCATCACGCCGCGGTCCAGGCGCGAGCCGCGCACCCAGGACAAACCCACCGCCAGTACTAGGCAAACAACGGTCTCGATGACCAGCAAGGGCAGCATTAGGGTCAGCGAGGCCGGTAAGCGCGAGGCAAACAGCTGCGCCACCGGCTCGCCCGTGGTCCAGCTGGCGCCAAAGTCAAAAGTGGCTACCTGTTTGACAAAAATCCACAGTTGGACGTACAGCGGCTCGTTCAAGCCCAGCGCGGTGCGGATGCTGTCGATCTGCTCCTGGTTGGACATCAGGCCAGCAAGTACATAGGCCGGGTCGCCACCCACCCAGTTGAACAAGAAAAAAACCAGCAAAATGACCCCTGCCATGGTGGGCAGCATTTGCCACAGGCGCCGTGCGACGTAGGCATGCATACTTATTTCTCCCCGCCCGCGTTGGGGCGAATGTCCATGAACTGCCAGCCGTTGGTCACCAAGGGGTGCGCGCGGTAGCCATCCACATGGGTATGGCTCAGGCGGGTGCGAATACGGGTCGAGCTCAGGCCGAGCACGCCATAGACTTCCATGATGCGGTACAAATTGCGCAGCACCTGGGTACGCTCCGGTCCGTCGGGCAGGATTCGTAAACGTTCAAATTCACGGTCGTACTCCGCGTTTTCAAAGCAGGCGTAATTGCTTTGCCCAATGGCTTTGGAGGACAAAAGTCCCATCACAAATTCTGCTTCTGAGGCGCCGATCCAGCCCAAGCCCCACGACGAGAGCGAACAGGCCTTGCCCTGCTTGAGCATTTCAGCAAACTTGTCTTTTTTCACCTGAAGGCGGATACCCAGGCGGTCCATGGATTTCTTCCACAGCTCATCACGTTCGCGATCGACCGAGGAGGTCGATGAATGCATGGTGAAAACCAGCGGTTTGCCGTCGGGGTGGCTGCGGTAGCCGCGCGCGTCCTTTTTGTAGCCAAACTGGTCCAGCAGTGCATTGGCCTGCAGGGGGCTAAAGCGCACAATGCTGCGGTAGTCGGCGTCGTGCCCCGGTATCACGGGCGAGACCATTTGCTGCGCCCGGATGGCCTGGCCTTTGCGGACCACGCGGATCTCCTCGTCCACGTCATAGCCCAAGATAATGGCCCGGCGCAATGCGATTTTCTCGGGTGTGTAGCCGCCAATGACGGGGTCGCGCAAATTGAAAAACTGGTAGACGATGTCGGGCTCGACGGTACGGTACATCTGCACGCCTTCGTTGCCCAGGACGGGCAGCAGGCGGTTTTCGCGGTCCAGGGCTTTTTCGATAAAGCTGGGCGGCATTTCAACAATATCGATTTCCTTGCCGCTAAAAGCCAGCCACATGGACTGGGGCTCTTCGATGATGCTGATCTCCACGCGGCCAATCTGCGGCATGCCGCGCCCTTGCAGGCGTGCGGCAATGGCCATGTCCTGCGCGTGCTGCGGGTCAGGTTTGAAGTCCCAGGTAAAGCCAGGGTAAGTCGGGTTGGCGCGCAGTTTGATTTTGGAGCCGCGCACCCAGCTATCGAGCACATACGGCCCGGTGCCCACCGGATGCGCCATGGTGCCCTCGGGCCCATAGGCCTCCACCACCTCGCGCGCCATGCCACCGGCGTAGGGGCTGGTGAGCAAAGTGAGGAAGTTGCGGTCAGCCCGTGTCAGTCGGATGTGCAGGGTGTAGCGGTCGCTGGCATAAATGCCGGGATGGCGCTGCTCGTAATTCATGCCCTCTTTGGCCGCCTGGCGGCGGGCGGCGGCAAAGCCCTCAATCTTGTCGTCCAGGTCGGCCACCCGGGGCGACTTGTTCTTGGGGTCGATATGGCGCATCAAGGTGTAGACAAAGTCCTGCGCCGTCAACTCGCGCTTTTGGCCCTTGAAAGCCGGGTCGGCCGAAAAGTACAGCCCCTTGCGGATTTTGAAGGTGTAGAGCTTGCCGTCTTCCGTGACTTCGGGCAACGCCTCAGCGGCATCGGCCACGATGGTGCTGGGCCGGGCCATCCAGTTGTAATTGACCAAGGGCTGAAAAATCCCCGAGTTCACGATGTTGGAGTACAGGTCGCTCACGCGTACCGGATCAAAACCAGTCTCGGCCGCCGGAAAGGCCATACGCAGCACTTTGTTGGGGTCGGCCGGATTGGCCCCGGCTTGGGCGCTGCCCAAAAACAAGCTGGCGATGCAGGCGAGCGCGAGGGCCCACTTACGGGGCGCAACACGGTGCACAGCAAAAAAATCCAAACACAGCATGAGGATCAGTCTCCGGTCAAGGGGGCCAAGGCAGCGGGCATCATAAAGTAAGCCCGCGCGCAAGGTTTTGGCCCCCAGGCCGGGGCGCGGCCCGCGCCATCTATTACAGTGGGCCGATGATTGACACCTCTAATCCCTTACTTAGCGAATGGTCAACGCCTTTTCAGGTTCCGCCGTTTGCATCTATTGCGCCGCAGCATTTTGTGCCGGCATTTGATGCCGCCTTTGTTGCCCACCAGGCCGAAATCGAGGCCATTGCGGCCAATCCGAAGCCGCCCGACTTTGACAACACCTTGCTGGCGCTGGAGTCGGCGGGCCAGTTGCTGGCGCGCTGCCGTTCGGTGTTTTCCAATTTGGTAGCCTCGCACAGCTCGGACGCTTTGCGCGCCCTGGAGCGCGAAATAGCGCCCCGGCTTGCCGCCCACCAGGCGGCGTTTTTTCTGCATGGCGGCCTGTTTGCGCGTATCGAGGCCGTCGCCCGCCACAGCGCTGCGCTGGACGCGCAAAGTCAGCGTCTTCTGGCGCGCTACCTCTTGGACTTTGAGCGCGCAGGCGCCCGCTTAGCTCTCGCCCAGCGCGCCCAATTTGCTGCCAACGCCGAGCGCCTGGCCCGCTGCTTCACCCAGTTTTCGCAAAACGTGCTGGCCGACGAGTCCGCTTTCCAAATGGTGCTGCGCACACCCGACGAGCTGGCCGGCCTACCGGCTTTTGTCGTCTCTGCGGCGCGCCAAGCGGCCACCGAGCGCGGCGTCCCGGGCGCCGATGCGCATGTCATTACGCTGTCGCGCTCCTCCATCACGCCCTTCATGATGTTTTCTGAGCGGCGCGATCTGCGCCAGCACATCTGGCAGGCCTGGTGCGCGCGCGGCGAAAACGAAGGCGCCCACGATAACCGGCCGCTGATGCGCGAGATACTGCAGCTGCGACTGGGGCAGGCGCGCTTGCTGGGTTACGACCATTTCACCGACTTTGCCCTGGCAGACACCATGGCCGGCCACCACGGCGCCGTGCGCGACTTGCTGATGCGCGCCTGGGCGCCGGCGCAGCGCAAAGCCTTGGGCGAGCGCGCCGATCTGGCGGCCCTGGCCAGCCAAGAGACCGGCCAGCCCTGGGCCAGCGAAGACATAAAGGCCTGGGACTGGCACTTCTGGACCGAGAAAGTGCGCCAACGCCAATACGCGCTCAACGAGGCCGAGATCAAACCGTTTTTGCAGCTCGAGCGCCTGACCGAAGCCATGTTTTATGTCGCCGGGCGTCTCTTTGGCCTGTCCTTTGTGCCGCGCAGCGACATCGCCACCTACCACGACAGCGTCAAAGCCTGGGAAGTGTGCGATGCCGATGGCCGCCATGTGGGCGTGTTCCTGGGCGACAACTTTGCCCGCAGCGGCAAGCGCTCGGGCGCTTGGATGAGCACCTACCGCGACCAAAGCGAGCTGCCCGCCGCCGTGCGCCCCATCGTGGTGAACAACAATAATTTCTCGCAGGCCGCCGCGGGCGAGCCCACCTTGCTCAGCCTGGACGATGCGCGCACCTTGTTCCACGAGTTTGGCCACGGCCTGCACGGCCTGCTCTCGCAATGCCGCTTTCGGCGCCTGGCCGGCACCAGCGTGCTGCGCGACTTTGTGGAATTCCCCTCGCAGATTTTTGAGAACTGGCTGCTACAACCCGAGATCCTGCAACGCTTTGCCACCCACAGCCAAACCGGCCAGCCCATGGGTGAAGCGCTGCTGGAGAAAATATTGGCGGCCCAGACCTTTAACCAGGGCTTTGCCACGGTCGAGTACCTGGCCTCGGCCCTGGTCGATCTGGACTTGCACCAGCGCACCGACCCGGACACGCTGGAATTGCAAGCCTTTGAGCACAGCACTTTGCAGGCCCTGGGCATGCCCTCGGGTATTGGCATGCGGCACCGGCTGCCCCATTTTTCGCATCTGTTTTCCTCCAACGCTTATGCCTCGGCCTACTACGTTTATATGTGGGCCGAAGTGCTGGACGCCGACGGTTTTGACGCCTTCCTGGAAAAAGGCGACGTCCTAGACCCGGCTCTGGGCCAATCGCTGCTGCGCCATGTGTACGCGGCGGGCAACCAGCAAGAGCCCATGCAAGCCTATGTCGCCTTTCGTGGCCGCCCGCCGGCGGTCGAACCCATGCTGCGCAAACGCGGCCTGCTCACCCCTGCCTGAAAGCCTTGTATGTCTGACAACGCCTACCAACGCGGCCGCCTGGATTTGCCTTTTGTCGGCCACTGCACTTTTGCCAAATCGCCTGCCTGCGTCGACTGGAACGCCATCGACGCCGATGTCGCCGTCATCGGCGTGCCCAACGACATGGGAACGCAATGGCGCCCGGGCGCCCGCTTTGGCCCGCGCGCCATCCGCGAGGCGTCGACCTTGTTCTCGTTTGGCCACGCCGGTGCGTACGACCACGAGGACGATGCGATGTACCTCACGCGCGACCAGGCGCGTATCGTGGACGTGGGCGACGCCGACATCGTGCACACCGACATGCAAAAAAGCCATGCCAACACCGAGTACGCCATCCGCAAAATCCTGGCCGCTGGTGCCATGCCGGTGGTCTTGGGTGGCGACCATTCAGTGCATGCGCCGGTGATCAAGGCTTTTGACGGCATGGGGCCCATCCACATCGTGCACTTTGATGCGCACCTGGATTTTGTCGACGAGCGCCACGGCGTGCGCTACGGCCACGGTAACCCGCTGCGCCGCGCCTCCGAGATGGACCACATCAGCGGCATGACGCAGCTGGGCATTCGCAATGTGTCCTCCTCCAACCGCGACGACTATGACGCGGCCCGTGCCGCCGGATCGCACATTTATTCGGTGCGCCAGGTGCGCCAGATGGGTACGGCCGGCGTGCTGGCCGTGATTCCTGATGCACCACGCTACTACTTCACCATCGACATCGACGGTTTCGACCCCTCGATCGCGCCGGGCACTGGCACGCCCAGCCATGGCGGCTTTTTGTACTACGAGGTGCTAGAAATCATCCAGGCACTGGTGCGACGCAGCAAGGGCCAAATCGTCGGCATCGACCTGGTCGAGGTAGCGCCGGCCTACGACCCGGCCGGCATTACCGCCATCTTGGCCGCGCAATTGCTGCTCAATACCCTGGGCTTTGTGTTTCACGAACGCGCGCTGGCGCGGCAAGGCTAGGTACGCAAGCGATGGCCAGCCCGCTCATCATTACCGTTGCGCCCAACGGCGCCTACAAGCAAGCCAGCGACCACGCTGCCGTGCCCATCACGGCCGCCCAATTGGCGCAGACCGCTGTGCAATGCCGTGACGCGGGCGCGGCCATGCTGCACTTGCATATCCGCGATAACGACGGCCGCCATAGCCTGGATGTGCAGGGCTACCGCGACGCACTGGCCCAGGTGCGCGCTGCCGTCGGGCAGGGCATGGTCTTGCAGGTCACCAGCGAGGCGGCGCGCATTTACGCCCCCCAGGCCCAAATGGCCATGGTGCGCGAATTGCGCCCCGAGGCGGTCTCGGTCGGCCTGCGCGAGCTGGATCAAGCGGACATCGGCGAGCATGGTCTGGCTGATTTTTTTGGCCTGCTGGCGCGCGAGCGCACCATGACGCAAGTCATCCTGTATGACGACAAAGACCTGCAGCGCTGGAACGATTTGCGCACCCGCGGCGTGATTGCCGATGCACCCTGGTTTTTGCTCTTTGTGCTGGGCCGCTACAGTGCTGGCCAACAGTCAGATACCCGCGACCTGCTGCCTTTTTTGCAAGGCCACACCGGCGCCGAGCCTTGGGCGGTGTGTGCTTTTGGCGCCACCGAGCACCAATGCGTGAGCGCCGCCGCTTCGCTGGGTGGCCATGTGCGCGTGGGCTTTGAGAATAATTTACTGCTTAAAGACGGGCGCACCGCACCGGACAACGCGGCCCTGGTACGCCAGGCGGTCGAGGTGGCGCAGTGCCTGGGCCGCCCGGTTGCCAAGGCCGACGATATCCGCGCCCTGTTTCATGGGGCTTAAGCGCAAGCGCCACGACTTACTACACCGAGGAGACTTCCATGCACATCCGCAATTTTCTGAAAATCGCCGCCCTGGCATTTGGTATGTTGGCCGCTGTTCTCCCCGGAGCAGCCAGTGCCCAGGACGCTTACCCCAGCAAAAACATCCGCTTCGTGGTGCCTTACCCACCAGGCGGCCCGACCGACCTGATGGCGCGCCTTTTGCAAACCGAATTGCAAACCCGCCTGGGCGTCTCGGTCATTATTGACAACAAGGGCGGTGCCGGCGGCAATGTCGGCAGCGCCGACGTGGCCAAGCAAGCGCCGGCCGACGGATACACCTTGCTGCTGGCCGCCAGTGGCCCCATGGCGGTCAACAGCACCTTGTACAAAACCATGACCTTCAACCCGCTGACCGATCTGGCCCCGGTGATTCAGATCTCCTCGTTTCCGCTGGTGCTAGAAGTGCACCCCAAGGTGGGCGTGAGCACCGTCAAAGACTTTGTCGCCCTGGCCAAGTCCAAAAAAATGGAGCTCAGTTTTGCCTCGGCGGGCAACGGCACGCCGCAGCACCTGGCCGGCGAGATTTTCAATACGCAGATGGACATCAATATCGCCCATATTCCCTACCGGGGCGCAGGCCCAGCGCTGACGGACTTGGTGGGCGGGCAGGTCAATGTGATGTTTGATATTTTGGGCAGCTCGCTGCCCTACATCACGGCGGGCAAACTGGTGCCCCTGGCCGTCACTTCGGCCAAGCGCAGTCCGCAGTTGCCCAACGTCCCCACCATGGCCGAGGCCGGTGTGCCGGGCTATGAATTCACCGGCTGGCACGGCATCGCGGTGCGCGCAGGCACGCCGCCAGCCATCGTCGACAAGCTCAATGCCACCCTGAACGCCATCTTTAAAGACCCCGAGTTCGCCAAGAAATGGGAGGGCATCGGCACACCGGTGGTCGGGGGTACGGCCGCGCACTTTGGCGACTTGATCAAACGCGAAACCGTGCGCCTAGGCAAAGTCGTCCGGGACGCTGGCGTGACCCTGGACTGAGCCCGCACCGGCCTGGTACTAGAATCGCGCCGTCAGGAGAGAGTCGCAAGACCGCCGAAGGCTGAACGCTCAGGCAAAAGGACTGACTATTTCATTCTGTTGGAGAGAGGCGGCCACCTCGGCCGCCCACCGAAGGGGCAATGCGCTGGCAGGTGCTGGCGTTGAATCTCTCAGGTAAAGCGGACAACAGGGTTCCCGGCTTGCGCCAGGCGCGGGCTGCTGCCTTGGAGCCTGCTGATGTCCGACACCTCTTCCGCCCCCGCTTCGCCTGCCGCGCTCCTGCGCACCCCCTTGTACGACCTGCACCTGGCCTTGGGCGCGCGCATGGTGCCCTTTGCAGGCTACAGCATGCCCGTCCAGTACCCGGCCGGCGTGCTGGCCGAGCACCTACACACACGCAAACTGGCCGGGCTTTTTGATGTCTCGCACATGGGCCAGCTGAGCTTGTCCGGGCCGCAGGCAGCGCAGGCTTTGGAGACCTTGGTGCCGGTGGACGTCATCGGCCTGGCCCCAGGGCGCCAGCGCTACGGCATGCTGCTCAACGAGGCGGGCGGCATCCTGGACGATTTGATGTTTAGCCGCCGTACAGACGACATTTTTGTGGTGGTGAACGGCGCCTGCAAAGTGGCCGATCTGGCCCATATCACGCAGCATATTGGCGCGCAGTGCACCGTCACGCCCTTGCCCGAACAGGCTTTGCTGGCTTTGCAGGGCCCTAGCGCCGTGCATGCCTTGCAGCGCCTGGTGCCCGGTGTGGCCGCCATGGTGTTTATGGATGGCGCAGACTTTGCCTGGCAAGGCCACCCCTTATTTATTACCCGCAGCGGCTACACCGGGGAGGACGGTTTTGAAATTTCGCTGCACCAGGACTGCGCCAGCGCTTTTGCCCAGGCTTTGCTGGCCCAGCCCGAGGTCATGCCCATCGGTCTGGGTGCGCGCAACTCGCTGCGCCTGGAGGCCGGTTTGTGCCTCTACGGCAATGACATGGACGCCCAAACCACCCCCGTCGAGGCCGCCCTGGGCTGGGCTATCCAAAAAGTGCGCCGCAGTGGCGGCGCGCGGGCGGGCGGTTTTATCGGCGCAGACAAAGTGCTGGCCCAGATGCACACCGGCCCAGAGCGCTTGCGCGTGGGTCTGCGCGCCCTGGAGCGGGTACCGGTGCGCGAGCACACCGCCTTGCAAGACGCCAGCGGCCAAGCTGTGGGCGAAGTTTGCAGCGGCCTCTTGGCGCCTACGGCCGATGCGCCCATCGCGATGGCCTATGTGCGCGCCGATTGCGCCGCGCCGGGCACCTTGCTGCAAGCCCAGGTGCGCGGAAAGCAGGTGCCTATGCAGGTCTGCCCCATGCCTTTTGTGCCCCACCGCTACCATCGCGGGGCTTAGTGTTTTTTGCGTTACTTTTTCCTTTCTTCAGCTCCACTTTCAAAGGATATTTATGAGCCTCCTGTACACCGCTGACCATGAATGGGTAGACCAAGGCGCCGACAGCGCCACCGTGGGCATCACCCACCATGCGCAAGACGCGCTGGGCGATGTGGTCTTTGTCGAACTGCCCGAAGTGGGCAAGAGCTTCGCGCAAGGCGAGGTGGCCGGGGTGGTCGAGTCGGTCAAGGCTGCAGCCGACGTCTACATGCCCGTCTCGGGCGTGGTCACCGAGGTCAACGAAAGCCTGCGCGACAACCCCGCCCTGGCCAACACCGACCCGCTGGGCGCCGGTTGGTTCTTCAAGGTGCGCCTGAGCGAGCCCGCCCAACTCAGCGCCCTGATGGACGAGGCGGCTTACCAAGCCCTGACCCAATGAGCCGGTAGGGCAGGCCTGGCAGGCCTGTCCGCCGGCCCAGACACTTTGCAAGGAGCACCGCTATGAGCACGCAAGCAAGCCCCACCTGGGGCACCCTGGAAAACCCCGATGCTTTTGTTGCCCGCCACATTGGGCTGACGGCCGCGGACGAGGCGCACATGCTGTCAGTCATCGGCGAAGCCTCGCGCGAGAGCCTGATTGCGGGCATCGTGCCGGCCAACATTCGGCGTAGCGCGCCTATGGATTTGCCCCCCGCCATTGGCGAAGCCGCAGCCTTGGCCGAACTGCGCGCCATGGCGGCGCACAACCGGGTGCTCAAAAGCTTTATCGGTCAGGGCTATTACGGCACACACACACCGGGCGTGGTTCTGCGCAACATCTTGGAAAACCCGGCCTGGTATACCGCCTACACGCCTTACCAGGCCGAGATCAGCCAGGGCCGCATGGAAGCCCTGGTGAATTTTCAGACCATGGTCTGCGACCTGACGGCTATGCCGATCGCCAACGCCTCCATGCTGGACGAAGCCACCGCCGCTGCCGAGGCTATGACGCTGGCTAAGCGCAGTGTGAAGAACAAAGGTAACACTTTCGTTGTGGGTGGCGACTGCCATCCGCAAACCATTGCCGTTATTCAAACCCGCGCCGCGCCTTTGGGTATTGCGGTGAAAGTGGCGAACTCGCCAGAGGCTTGGTACCAGGCGTTGGCCCAAGACGACTACTTCGCCGCCATCAACCAATACCCCGGCAGCACCGGCTGGCTAGACGACTGGCAGCGCGATGCAGACTTAGTGCATTCGAAAAACGCCGCCTTGATTTTGGCCGCCGATTTGTTGGCGCTGACCTTGCTCAAACCGCCCGGCGAAATGGGCGCCGATATCGTGGTGGGCAGCACGCAGCGCTTTGGCATGCCCATTGGCGCCGGTGGTCCGCACGCCGCCTTCTTGGCTTGCCGCGACCAATTTAAGCGCTCCATGCCGGGCCGCTTGGTGGGTGTGAGTGTGGATGTCCACGGCAAACCGGCCTACCGCCTGGCGCTGCAAACCCGCGAGCAACATATTCGCCGCGAGAAAGCCACCTCCAATATTTGCACCGCGCAGGTGCTGCCTGCGGTGGTGGCCAGCATGTACGCGGTCTACCACGGCCCGCAAGGCCTCACGCGCATAGCGCAGCGCATTGCCGCCTATACCGCCGCACTGGCCGCTGGTCTGCGCGCGCTGGGCTGCCCGCCGATGTACGACACGGCCTTTGACACCCTAAGCATAGCCACCGGCAGCGCCAGCCAGGCCCAGGCCATTGCCGCCAAGGCCGTGGCAGCCGGCGCCAATGTGCGCGTGCTGCGGCAAAGCTGCATCGGCATCTCGCTGGACGAGACCACCACGCGCGAGGATGTAGCGCTGCTGCTCGGCCTCTTTGCTGCGCCTGGTCAAGCCCCTGCCGAATTAACTGAAGCTTCGGCTGTGCCCGAGGCCTTGATTCCACCCGCGCTGCGTCGCACCAGTAAATTTTTGACGCACCCGGTATTTAATAGCTACCACTCCGAGACCGGCATGCTGCGTTACATACGCCGCCTGAGCGATAAAGACCTGGCGCTAGACCGCAGCATGATTCCGCTGGGCTCGTGCACCATGAAGCTCAATGCCACCAGCGAGATGATTCCCATCACCTGGCCCGAGTTTGCGCAGGTTCATCCGTTTGCGCCTCCAGAACAATTGCAGGGCTACGCCATGCTGGACGAACAACTGCGCGCCTGGTTGTGCCAGGCCACCGGTTATGCCGGAATCAGTTTGCAACCCAATGCCGGCAGCCAGGGCGAATACGCGGGCTTGCTGGTCATCCGCGCTTACCAAGCCGCGCACGGGCAAGGGCACCGCAACATTTGTCTGATTCCGTCGTCTGCCCACGGCACCAACCCGGCCAGCGCGCAAATGGCGGGGCTGGAGGTGGTGGTGACCGCCTGCGACAGCCACGGCAATGTGGATATGGACGACTTGCGCAAGCACTGCGAGAAACACAGCGCCAATTTGGCCTGCGTCATGATCACCTACCCCAGCACCCACGGCGTATTTGAAACGCAAGTAAAAGACTTGTGCGCGCTGGTACACAGCCACGGCGGGCGCGTGTACGTGGATGGCGCGAACATGAACGCGCTAGTGGGCGTGGCCGCGCCGGGCGAGTTTGGTGGCGATGTCAGCCACCTTAATTTGCACAAAACCTTTTGCATTCCGCACGGCGGCGGCGGCCCTGGCGTGGGGCCAGTCTGCGTGGTGGAAGATTTGGTGCCCTATTTGCCCGGCCATGTCAGCACCGGCGCATTAGGTACGCATATCGGCAGTATTTCGGCAGCGCCTTTGGGCAATGCAGCGGTGTTGCCGATCAGCTGGATGTATTGCCGCATGATGGGCGAGGGCGGTTTGCGCCACGCCACCGAGGCGGCCATCTTGGCGGCCAATTACATCAGCCACCGCTTGCATGACCATTACCCCACGCTCTACGCCAGTGCCAACGGGCGCGTGGCGCATGAATGCATTTTGGATTTGCGCCCGCTCAAAGAAAGCTCGGGCATCAGCGCCGAAGATGTGGCCAAGCGCCTCATCGACTATGGGTTTCATGCGCCCACGCTCAGCTTTCCGGTGGCCGGTACGCTGATGGTCGAGCCGACCGAGAGCGAAACCCGCGAAGAGCTGGACCGCTTTATCGACGCCATGATCGCCATCCGCAAAGAAATCGCGCAAGTCGAGCAAGGCCGCTGGCCGCGCGACAACAATCCGCTTGTGCGCGCACCGCACACCGCGGCCAGCGTAGTACACAGCGATTGGGACAGGCCCTACACCCGCGAGCTGGGCGCCTTCCCGCTGCCCGCTTTGCTCTTACAAAAATACTGGCCCGCCGTGGGCCGCGTGGACAACGTCTATGGCGACCGCAACCTGTTTTGCAGTTGCGTGCCGGTGGCCGACCATGCGGTCTAAGCCGCGGCAGCAGACTTCATGGCTTTGAGCGACCAGGCTACAGCCTGGCGCCGGGGCGAGCGCAAGCGCCTCTTGGCCGCCCGCACGGGCATCGCGCCCCAGGACCATGCCCGTTGGAGTGCGGCCATCGGGCAGGCGCTACAGCAGGTGCTCGATCTGCAAGGGCCCTGGGTGCTGGGCCTGTGCTGGCCTTACCAAGCCGAGTTTGACGCCCGCCATCTGGCCGCCTGGCTGCGCCTGCGCGGTCTGCGCACAGCATTGCCCGTGGTCCAAGGCGCAGGCCAGCCGCTGCAATGGCGCGCCTGGTGGCCGGGCGTGGCCATGCAGGCGGGTGTGTACGGCATCCCGGTGCCGCGGAACACGCCGTTGCTGCTGCCCGATGTGCTGTTGGTGCCACCCGTGGGACTTGACGCACAGGGCTACCGCTTGGGCTACGGCGGTGGCTACTTTGACCGCACCCTGGCGGCCTTGGCGCGCAAGCCGCTGTGTATCGCCACGGCGTTTGAAGTCTCGCGGATCGAGACCATCGGCCCGCAGGCGCACGATGTGCGCATGGACTATGTGCTGACCGAAAGCGCGCTCCAGTACTGGGACGGACAGGCCCTGCAGGCCTGTAACGCGGTAACCTTGCGCACCCACATCCGGGCCAGCGCCGCGGCCCGGGGACTGCCGCAGCCGCAGCCGCAGCCGGCACACCCCTGAAGCGGCCTGCCGCCCTGCACCGGGATACCGTTCTTTCTCGCAAACTTCTTGCGCCCGCGCCGGTTTTGGCGCACCATGGGCGACGCGGCGGCAATTCTTCGCATTGCTTGCAGCGTTAAAGACCTGTCGTGTGGTGACAATGGCGGGTCGCTAACCGGGCAGTCGGGTGCCAGGGCCAACCTTACATTCCGATGCGCCCCCCTATAACAAATGGAGATCCCATGCTTTCAGACATCGAAATCGCCCAAAAAGCCACTATGAAGCCCATCAGCCAGATCGCCGCAGGCCTGGGCATTCCAGACGATGCGCTCGACCCCTATGGTCGCTACAAAGCCAAGGTGTCGCTGGAGTATGTGGATAGCCTGAATGACCGCCCGGACGGCAAACTGATTTTGGTCACCGCGATTAGCCCCACCCCGGCCGGCGAGGGCAAGACCACCACCACCGTGGGCTTGGGCGACGCGCTCAACCGCATCGGCAAGAAAACCATTATTTGCCTGCGCGAGCCCAGCCTGGGCCCGGTGTTTGGCATGAAGGGCGGCGCAGCGGGCGGCGGCATGGCGCAAGTGGTGCCCATGGAAGACATCAATCTGCATTTCACCGGCGACTTCAACGCCATCGGCCTGGCCAACAATTTGTTGTCGGCGCTGATCGACAACCACATTCACCACGGCAATGCCCTGGGTATCGATGTGCGCCGCATCACCTGGAAGCGCGTGATGGACATGAACGACCGCGCGCTGCGTGACATTACCGTGTCCCTGGGTGGACCGGGCAATGGCTACCCGCGCCAAGACGGTTTTGACATTGTGGTGGCCTCGGAAGTCATGGCTATCTTTTGCCTGGCGACCAGCATGAAAGACTTGAAAGAGCGCCTGGGCAATATCGTGATCGGTTACACCCGCGATCAAAAGCCGGTTTGCGCGCGTGACCTCAAGGCCCACGGCGCCATGACGGTGCTGCTGCGCGAAGCGCTCAAGCCCAATCTAGTGCAAACGCTGGAGAACAACCCGGCCTTTATCCACGGCGGCCCGTTTGCCAACATCGCGCATGGTTGCAACTCGGTGCTGGCGACCAAGATGGCGCTCAAACTGGGTGACTATGTAGTCACTGAAGCCGGTTTCGGCGCTGATCTGGGCGCGGAAAAATTTGTCGATATCAAGTGCCGCAAGTCCGGCCTGCGCCCCTCGGCCGTCGTGCTGGTCGGCACCATCCGTGCGCTGAAATACCACGGCGGATGCGACCTGAAAGAACTCAACACCGAGAACCTGCCAGCGCTGGAGCGCGGCATTGCCAACCTGGACCGCCACGTCAACAACATCCGCAACCACTACGGCCTGCCCTGCGTGGTGTCCATGAACCAATTCACCGCAGATACCCCGGCCGAGTTTGCCTTGCTCAAAGAAAAACTGGCCTATTTGAATGTGCCGGTCTTATCAGCCCGCCATTGGGCGGACGGCGGCGCTGGTGCGGAAGAAGTGGCACGCGCAGTGGTGGAGCAGGTGGAGCAAAACAACCAAGGCTTCAAGTTTGTCTATGAAGACGACGCGCCTTTGTGGGACAAGATGAAAGCCATCGCCACCAAAATTTATGGCGCCAGCGACATCAGCGCCGACGCCAAAGTGCGCGCTGAAATCAAGCGCCTGCAAGAAGCCGGTTACGGCCACTACCCGGTGTGCGTTGCCAAGACGCAGTACTCCTTCTCTACCGACGCGGCGCGCCGTGGCGCACCCACAGACCACATCGTCAATATCCGCGAAGTGCGCCTGGCAGCGGGCGCCGAGTTCATCGTGATGGTCTGCGGCGACATCATGACCATGCCCGGTCTGCCCAAGATTCCTTCGGCTGACCATATCGACATTGATGACAGCGGCAAAGTTGTAGGCCTGTTCTAAAACCGGCCCGCTTTGCGGGTTGGGGCGCCGCCATGGTTTTGGCGGCGCTTTTTTTATGGGGGCAGGGTAAAGGCCTCGCGCGTCTGCGCGGTGCGCTGCATTTGGCGGGCGATGCTGCCGCAGACCAAATCGCATAAATCGTAAATTGCCGTATCGGCGATGCAGTAATACACGCTGGTGCCCCGGCTTTCGCGGCGCACCATGCCGTGTTTGCTCAAAAGACTCATATGGCGCGACACATTGGCGGCAGTCGTACCCGTCAGCTGCGCCAAATCGCCCACATTGCGCTCGCCTTCGCGCAGGATGTTGAGCAGTTGCAGCCGAGTGGGCTCGGAGAGCGCCTGAAAGTAGGCCGCCACATCGTGCAGCGCTTCGGGGGGCAGGTTTTCCATGGGTACAGCTTCCTGGGCGCGGGTTGAAATTGATCTTTGTTGACTTGGCGCATGGCCTGGGGTTGATTTTAGTGTATTATTTAACTAATTACGCAATTAGCTAAATATGAACTTACAGCCCCGTAGCCTGTTCCCAGGAGAGTTTCAGATGCTTTGTTTTTGGAAAACCGCGCGCCACCGCGCGCCAGCCTGGCTTGGAGCCGCCGCGCTGTGGCTGCCTTTAGCCGCTGCTACTGCCCACGCCAATGCCGCCGCCCCCGCGCCGCTGGCTACCGCCGTGGTCACCGGCGGTCAGCAAAACGGCTTGCAAAGCGTGGACGGCGTGGTCGAGCCGGTGCGCCAGGCCACGCTGGCTGCGCAGGTGGCCGGATCTATCGTGCGCATTGGCGTGCAGGTGGGTGACCGGGTGCGGCCTGGTCAGGAGCTAGTGCGCATCGACGCGCAAGCGGCCGGCCAGGTGGTGCAGTCCAACGCGGCGCAGGTGGATGCGGCGCGCGCCAATTTGGCCGTGGCGGCCAAAGAGTTGGAGCGCCAGCAGCAGTTGGTGCAGCAGCAGTACATCAGCGCCGCAGCGCTGGAGCGCTCGCAGGCGCAGTACCAGGCGGCGCAGGCGCAGGTGCAGTCTTTGCAGGCGCAAACCCATGTGGTGCAAACCCAGCAAGGCTTTTATGTGATCAGCGCGCCCTTTGCTGGCGTCGTCAGCGAACTGCCGGTCACCTTGGGCGATATGGCCATGCCTGGTCGCCCCCTGTTGACCGTGTACGACCCCAGCCAATTGCGCGTCACCGCGCCCGTGGCCCAAAGCGCCTTGCCGCCCAGCCTGGACGGTGCGCAGCTCGAGCTGCCCGGCGGCGCCTTGGTGCCCGCGCGCGGGATCACCGTGCTGCCGCAAATCGACGCGGCCACCCACAGCGCGCAAATCCGCTTTCCGCTACCCGCCCTGGCTGGCGTTTTGCCCGGCACCTTTGTGCGCGTATGGCTGCCCAGCGCCCGCGTAACGCCCAGTGCGGCACCGCGCCTGAGCATGCCCCTGGCCGCCGTGGTGCGCCGCGCCGAGCTCACCGTCGTGTATGTGGTGGATGCGCAAGGCAAGCCCACGCTGCGCCAGGTGCGCTTGGGCCGCAGCCAAGGCGAGCGGGTCGAGGTGCTCAGCGGTCTGCGTGAGGGTGAGCGCATCGCCACCAATCCCCAGGCCGCAGCGCAGGTGCACTGAGATGGCACAGCATCCGCACCTGGGTATTTCGGGCCGCATCGCGGCGCTGTTTCAGCGCGCCCACATCACACCGCTGCTGGCCTTGCTGGCACTGTTGCTGGGCGTGTTTGCTGTGCTGGTAACACCGCGCGAGGAAGAGCCGCAAATCAACGTCACGATGGCCAACGTGCTGATTCCCTTTCCCGGCGCCAGCGTGGCCGATGTGGAGCAAATGGTCGCCATACCCGCCGAGCAAGTGCTCTCGCAAATGGTGGGCACCGAGCATGTGATGTCGCTCTCGCGTCCTGGCCTGGCGGTTCTGACGGTGCAGTTCAAAGTCGGCGTGCCGCGCACCGAAGCGCTGGTGCGTCTGCATGACACTTTGCGCTCTAACGCGGACTGGCTGCCCAAAGACCTGGGCGTACTAGAACCCATCATCAAGCCCAAAGGCATTGACGATGTGCCTATCATCACCCTCACGCTGTTTAGCAAAGACACGCAAACCGGCGCCTTTGATCTAGAGCGCGTGGCGCACAGCATGGAAGTCGAACTCAAGCGCGTGCCTGGTACCCGCGAAGTGCAAACCCTGGGCGGCCCGGGACGTGCCGTGCTGGTCGCGTTAGACCCGGCGCGCATGGCGGGCGCCAACATCACCGTGGCCGACTTGCAAAGTGCGTTGCAATCGGCCAACCTGGGCTTGCCAGTGGGCGAACTTTTGGGTGCTAACCAAACCTTGGCTATCGAGGCTGGCCCGTTTTTGGCTGAGGCGCAAGATGTGGCCGACTTGGTGGTCGGCGTTAAGCTGGGCCGCCCGGTGTTTTTGCGCGATGTAGCGCAGGTCAGCGATGGCCCGCTGGCGCCTAGCCGCTATGTTTGGCACGGCCAATCGCAGGCGCAGGGCGGCGGGCAATACCCGGCGGTGACGCTGAGCATCACCAAAAAGCCCGGCGAAAACGCCATCGATGTGGCCGACGCGGTAATGCAGCGCGTGGCCCAATTGCGCAACACCATCGTGCCTGACAGCGTGCAGGTGGTGCAGACACGCAACTACGGCGAATCGGCCAACGCCAAAGCGCAAAAGCTGATTCAAAAACTCTTGTTCGCTACTGCCTCGGTCGTGCTCTTGGTATTTTTGGCTTTGGGCCGCCGGGAAGCGGCCATCGTTGGCGTGGCCGTGGTGCTGACGCTCACCGTCACGCTGTTTGCGTCCTGGGCCTGGGGCTTTACGCTCAACCGCGTGTCGCTGTTTGCGCTGATATTTTCGATTGGTATTTTGGTCGATGACGCCATCGTCGTCGTCGAAAACATCCACCGCCACCAGCAGCTTTTCCCGCACAAAACCCTGGCGCAACTCATCCCTGGTGCGGTTGATGAAGTGGGCGGCCCCACTATCTTGGCCACGCTAACCGTGATCGCCGCCTTGCTGCCCATGGCTTTTGTCTCGGGCCTGATGGGCCCCTACATGAGCCCCATCCCCATCAACGCCAGCATGGGCATGTTGCTGTCGCTGGCCATTGCCTTTATGGTCACGCCGTGGCTAGCCCGAATTTGGATGAAGCCGTCACCTCCCGCAGGAGAAGGCGCCCATGCCCATGCGCCGCGCGGTCTCAGCGCGCTGCTGGAGCCGGTGTTTGAGCGCGTGTTCGCGCCCTTGCTGCACGCACAAACGGGAGCACGCAATCGCAGGCTGCTGGGCCTAGCAGTGGCGGTACTGATTGCGATTTCGGTAGCTTTGCCAGCTACCGGGCTGGTACTGCTCAAGATGCTGCCCTTTGACAATAAATCCGAATTTCAGGTGGTGGTCGATATGCCGGTGGGCACACCACTGGAACAAACCGCTGCCGTACTGCGCGATCTAGGCGCGCACCTGGCCAGCGTGCCCGAGGTGATCGACTACCAAGCCTATGCCGGCATGGCTGCGCCCATCAACTTCAATGGTCTGGTGCGCCAGTACTACCTGCGCGCCGGGGCCGAGTTGGGCGATATCCAGGTTAATCTGGTGGACAAGCATGACCGTAGCGCGCAAAGCCACGCCATCGCCATGCGCGAACGCCCAGCGCTGCAAGCCATTGGCAAGCGCTACGGTGCCAATGTCAAAGTAGTGGAAGTGCCACCCGGCCCGCCGGTGCTCTCGCCCATCGTGGCTGAAATCTATGGCCCAGAGGCGGCGGGGCGTCGCCAAGTGGCGCAGGCCGTACGCGCCGTGTTTGAGCAAACACCGGGCATTGTGGATGTGGACGACAGCAGCATCGCCAACGCACCGCGCAAACTGTTGCTGGTCGATAGGCGCAAAGCCGCGCAAGCCGGTGTATCGCAGCGAGCCATCGTCACCACCTTGCGCGCCGGGCTAGCAGGGCAAGCTGCCAGCTACTTGCATGACGCCAGCAAATACCCCGCCCCCGTGGTGCTGCAACTGGCGCCCGAAAGCCAGGGCGATCTGGACGCCTTGCTCAGCCTGCGCGTGCGCGCGGCCAGTGGCGCGCAAGTGCCCATCCGTGAATTGGTCACTATCAGTGACACGCTGCGCGAACAACCGATTTATCACAAAGATTTGTTATCCGTAAACATGGTCGTAGCCGACATGGCCGGTAAGCTGGACAGCCCTTTGTACGGCGTGTTTCAGATGCGTAGCGCTATTGCCGCCATCCCCACACCCGGGGGCGGCGCTTTGCAGGAATACTTCATTCACCAACCCTCCGACGCGCTACGCCACTACGCCTTGAAGTGGGACGGCGAATCGCAAGTTACCTACGAAACCTTTCGCGACATGGGCGCGGCTTATGGCGTGGGGCTGGTGCTGATCTACCTGCTGGTGGTCGCGCAGTTTGGCTCTTACCTGACGCCGCTTATCATCATGGCGCCTATACCGCTCACCATCATCGGCGTGATGCCGGGCCACGCCATCATGGGTGCGCAGTACACCGCCACCAGCATGATCGGCATGATCGCATTGGCGGGCATCATCGTGCGCAACTCGATACTGCTGGTGGACTTTATCAACCTGCTGGTGCGCCAAGGCATGCCGCTAGAGCAAGCCGTGGTGCGCTCGGCCATCACCCGCGCCCAGCCCATCATGCTCACTGGGCTGGCCGCCATGTTGGGTGCCTTCTTCATCCTAGATGACCCGATCTTTAACGGTCTGGCCATTTCTTTGATCTCGGGTATTTTTGTCTCCACTATTTTGACCCTGGTGGTCATCCCCACGCTGTACTACGCCGCCAACTACAAGCACCCCGAGCGGCTGGCGCAGGTGCAGACGACGGTGTAGTGTTTGTTTATTTTTTTAAAAAAGGTTGGATATGTACTCATGGCAAATGGTTCGATTGGTAGCAGGCGTTCTCATCTTGGGCTCCCTAGCCCTAGGCATCCCCGGCAGCATGTTTTTTGTGAGTGAATGGTGGCTGGCCTTTACCGCCTTTGTGGGGCTCAATCTGGCTCAAAGCGCAGTTACGCGCTGGTGCCTGATGGAGACGATCATGCGCAAACTCGGTTTCCCCGCCGGTGCTTGAAGAAAGGTGAGCCCATGCTTTTGGTCTGTCCCCACTGCGGCACAAAAAACCGCGTCGCCCCTGACACGCTGCAAAACGTATTAGCCTGCGGCAGTTGCCGCGCCGACCTGCTGCCCGCTGGGCCCATGGCGATAGCAGATGCTGCCTTCGAGCGCTTTATCGCCAGCACCGAGCTACCGGTGGTGGTGGACTTTTGGGCTGCCTGGTGCGGCCCCTGCAAAGCCATGGCCCCACAGTTTGAAAACGTGGCGCGCGCGATGCCGCTGGTGCGCTTTGTCAAAGTCGATACCGACGCCGCGCCCCTGGCCAGCGCCAAGTACAACATCCGCAGCATTCCCAGCCTGTTGCTGTTTGAAGGCGGTAAAGAAAAAGCCCGTATTGCTGGTGCGATGTCGGCGCAAGACCTCAAAGCTTGGCTACGGGCCCACCTGAGCCCCGGTTACCCACAATGAAAAATGACCTGCCCTTATAAATAAAAGGATACAAAGCTATGGCCCATATCATCATCGTTGGCGCAGGCATTGGCGGTCTTCCAGCCGCCTACGAGCTGCGAGACCTGCTACCCAAAGAACACAAGATAACGGTCGTCAATTCGGTCGACTACTTCCAGTTTGTCCCGAGTAACCCCTGGCTAGCCGTAGGTTGGCGAAAGCGCGAGGACATTACCTTGCCCATCAAGCCTTACCTTGAACGCAAAGGGATTGGCTTCATTGCGCAGCCGGTAAGCTCTATTGATGCGCAAGCTAGCACCGTAACATTGGGCGACGGCCAAAATCTGGCCTATGACTATCTGGTGATCACCACCGGTCCCAAGTTGTCGTTTTCTGAGGTACCGGGCGCCGGTCCGCTCTCGCACGGAGGCGGCGGGTTCACGCACTCCATCTGCACGGTGGACCATGCAGACGCTTTTTGGTCGGATTACGAAAACTTCCTTAAAAACCCTGGCCCATTGGTAATCGGCGCCATGCCGGGTGCCAGCTGTTTTGGCCCGGCCTATGAATTTGCCTTTATTTTGGATACCGACCTGCGCAAACGCAAACTGCGCAACAAAGTGCCAATCACCTATGTGACCAGCGAGCCCTACATCGGCCACCTGGGGCTAGGCGGTGTGGGTGATAGCAAATCGATGCTCGAATCGGAAATGCGCAACCGGGATATGAAGTGGATCACCAACGCCAAAACCACGAAAGTCGAGGAAGGAAAGATATTTGTAACCCAGCTAGACGATCTGGGCAATATTTACAAAGAGCATGAATTGGGCTTCAAGCTGTCCATGATGCTGCCGGCCTTTAAGGGCGTGGATGCCGTCGCGGCCGTGCCAAAACTGTGCAACCCGCGCGGCTTTGTGCTCATTGACGAGTTTCAGCGGAGCACCGCCTACAAAAACATTTTCTCAGCGGGCGTCTGCGTGGCCATTCCCCCGGTGGAGGCAACGCCTGTAGCCACTGGGACGCCCAAGACCGGTTACATGATCGAGAGCATGGTGGGAGCAATTTGCCACAACATTGCCGATGAGTTAGCTGGAAAACCAGCGCACGCCAAGGGAACTTGGAACGCGATCTGCCTGGCCGACATGGGCGACACCGGTGCCGCCTTCGTCGCGCTGCCGCAAATACCGCCGCGCAATGTCAACTGGTTTAAAAAGGGTAAGTGGGTTCACCTGGCAAAGATTGCCTTTGAGAAATACTTCATGCGAAAGATCCGCAAAGGTACGTCGGAACCGGTATATGAAAAGTACGTACTTAAAGCGCTAGGCATCGTCCGTTTGGCCGAGAGAAAACCTCACTAGAAGAGCCGCCTCAGGTCCACACCTGAACCTTTAATCTCCTGACCGATCGGAACATAATTTGAGCGAATCCCTTGTAAGCATCAAGCTGCAACAAAAGCAGGATTACCAATTTGAAGTCAGCTTCGGGGACTTAGTGCCGCCCTTGCTCGCTGACGAGCCCGCGCCTATGGGTAGCGGGTTGGGACCATCGCCAGTTCAATTGCTAGCGGCCGCAGTGGGTAACTGCCTGGCCGATTCGCTCTTGTTTGCGCTGCGCAAGTTCAAGCAAAAACCTGATCCGCTGCGCTGCGATGTCCACGCACAGGTCGGTCGCAATAGTGAAGGTCGCCTGCGAGTGCTTCAAATCCGTGCGGTGCTGACCCTAGGCGTGCCTGCCGCGTCCCTAGAACATTTGGACCGGGTGCTCGAGCAGTTTGAGAGCTTTTGTACCGTGACCCAGAGCGTGGGCCAAGGGATTGCGGTTTTAATAGAGGTTTATGACAGCAATCAGCTTCGCCTGAAACCACGTTAACCAATTTCTTCGAAAGATACAAGCCATGAAAAATGCGCACGACCTAGTGGCCCAGGCTAAAGCCCAAATCCATGAAATTTCTATTGTCCAGGCTGATGATGCCGTGCGCGATGCAGACCTGCTGATTGACGTGCGCGAGGCCGACGAATACGCAGCAGGCCACCTACCAGGCGCTGTACACATGTCGCGCGGCCTACTCGAATTCAAGATGAGTGGCAGCCCCGAGCTCGCCGCTCGGGACTTAAATATCGTTGTGTACTGCAAGACCAGTGGCCGCGCAGCCTTGGCCGCTGTGCAGTTACACGCTATGGGCTACCTCAAGGTGAGCTCCATTGCTGGCGGCTTTGATGCCTGGGTGTCTGCAGGTAAACCAACAGCAAAACCTGCATTGCCGACGTTTGAATAGCGCCCCAAGTTCGCCACCTTTTCGCCCACTATCCAATCGTTATGGGATTTGCCTAGCTGCCCTTTGACAACAAATCCGAGTTTCAGGTGGTGGTCGACATGCCCGTGGGCACGCCGCTGGAGCAAACCGCCGCCGTGCTGCACGCCCTCGGCGAGCACATGGCACGCGTGCCCGAGGTGACAGACTACCAGGCCTATGCCGGCATCGCCGCGCCCATCAACTTCAACGGCCTGGTGCGCCAGTACTACCTGCGCGCAGGCGGCGAGTTGGGTGACATCCAGGTCAATCTGGTGGACAAGCACGCCCGCAGCGCGCAAAGCCATGCGATTGCCACCCGCGAGCGGCCCGCACTGCAAGCCATAGGCGCGTGCTTTGGCGCCAATGTGAAGGTGGTCAAAGTGCCGCCCGGCCCGCCGGTGCTCTCGCCCATCGTGGCCGAAATTTATGGCCCCGAGGCCCAAGGCCGGCGCCAAGTAGCCCAAGCCGTGCGCGCCGTGTTTGAAAAAACCCCCGGCATCGTAGACGTGGACGACAGCAGCATCGCCCATGCGCCCCGCACGCTCTTGCTGGTGGATAGGCGCAAAGCGGCCCAGCTAGGCGTGTCGCAGCAGGCCATTGTCAGCACCTTGCGCGCCGGCCAGGCCGGGCAAACCGCCAGCTATCTGCATGACGCCAGCAAATACCCCACCCCCGTGGTGCTGCAGCTGCCCCCCGAAAGTCAGGGCGACTTGCCCGCGCTACTGAGCCTGCGCGTGCGCGGCGCGGGCGGCGCACTGGTGCCTATTGCCGAGCTGGTGCACGCCAGCGACAGCCTGCGCGAGCAGCCGATTTACCATAAAGACCTGCTGCCCCTGAACATGGTGGTGGCCGACATGGCCGGCAAACTCGACAGCCCTTTGTACGGCGTCTTCCAGATGCGCAGCGCGATTGTCGGCATGCCCACGCCCGGCGGCGGCACGCTGGACGAGTACTTCACCACCCAGCCCTCGGACGCGCTGCGCCACTACGCCCTCAAGTGGGACGGCGAGTCGCAGGTGACCTACGAGACTTTTCGCGACATGGGCGCTGCCTACGGCGTGGGCCTGGTGCTTATTTACCTGCTGGTGGTGGCACAGTTTGGCTCGTACCTGACGCCACTCATCATCATGGCGCCTATCCCGCTGACCATCATCGGCGTCATGCCGGGACACGCGCTGCTGGGCGCGCAGTACACCGCCACCAGCATGATCGGCATGATTGCGCTGGCCGGCATCATCGTGCGCAACTCCATATTGCTGGTGGACTTTATCAACCTGCTGGTGCGCCAGGGCCTGAGCCTGAAAGAGGCGGTAGTGCGATCGGCCATCACCCGCGCCCAGCCCATTGTGCTGACCGGGCTGGCGGCCATGCTGGGGGCCTTCTTTATTCTGGACGACCCTATCTTTAATGGCCTGGCTATCTCACTGATCTTTGGTATTTTTGTGTCCACCATCCTGACGCTGGTGGTCATCCCCACGCTGTACTACGCCGCCAACTACAAGCACCCCGAGCGGCTGGCGCAGGTGCACACCACGGTTTAATTTTTCTGTTCGTTCATTTAGAAAGAGGTTGGGTATGTATTCATGGCAAGTGGTTCGTTTGGTCGCCGGCGTTTTCATCATGGGCTCGTTGGCCATGGGCATCCCCGGCAGCATCTTGTTTGTGAGCGAGTGGTGGCTGGCCTTCACCGCCTTTGTCGGCCTGAACCTGGCCCAAAGTGCCGTCACCCGCTGGTGCCTGATGGAAACCATCATGCGCAAGCTGGGGTTTGCGGCGGGGGCTTAAAAGGGGCGCGCGGCATGCAATTGGTATGCCCCCGCTGCGGCCCCCTTGGCCAGCGGCAAATACAACATCCGCCGCATTCCCAGTTTGCTGCCGTTTGAAGACGGCCAGGAACAAGCCCGTATTGCTGGCGCCATGGCGTCGAAAAATTTGCGGGGGTGGGTGAAGGCCCACACGAGACACTAGCCGCCTTATCCAAGCCTTAACGCTTGCACCAGAGCCGCGCGGTTAAGGTGTTGGATGCCCTGTGGAATCAGGGTAAACCCCTCGGCGCGGGGGCCTGTAGGCCGTGGACTTTGCAAACTCGATGCAATCCCCGCTTAGGGCGACCCAAGTACCCAAATTAGAGATTGAACAAGTGCTCGAGATCATGAACGATATGGGCCGCTGCGCAAGCCAACCATTTAAAGCTATCGGGATGTGCGCCCCGCCGCCTTGAAAGTCATCGCGACTTCGCCTGAAATAAATCTACCAACAAAAATATAGTCGATATGTCCCTCTTTGATCCGAGGAATTTGTAATAAATTTGAAAAACATCTCGGTCACTATCGCTCCTTTTAACCAACCGGAGCTATGCATGTCCCTGCAAAACGAATACGATGACAACGAAATCGTCAATCCCTCGAAAAACCTTCACATGAACGATATCTTGGCGGCACGCCTGAGCCGTCGCCAAGCGCTCCAAGGAGGAGTCGGAGTGACGGCCACCGCTTTATTGGGCAGTCTCAGCCTCGCTGCCTGTGGTGGATCGAGTTCAGCCACACCCACACCAACACAGACAGCGGCACTCCTTGCCTTGGGCTTTAGCGCAGTCGCCAAGAATAAAAATGACCTGGTCACCGTGCCGGACGGCTACCAGGTAAGCATATTGCACGCCTTGGGCGACCCGATCCACTATGGTGATGAGTCATGGAAAAACAACGGAACTGAAACCGCAGATTCATACAACCGCCGCATTGGCGATGGCCATGATGGCATGTATTACTTCGGCCTGGCCGAAGACGGCAAGTTTGATGCCAACCGCTCGGATCGTGGCTTGTTGTGCGTCAATCATGAGTATGTGGTTCAACCCTATGGACTACACCCTACTGGCCTGACGGCAGGCGCAGCGCGTGTTGCCAGCGAGGTAGAAAAAGAAATCTATGCACACGGCGTGAGCGTGGTGGAGGTTAAGCGCGGTACCGGCATGGACATGGCCATGGTGCGCGGCTCCAAATACAACCGCCGCATTACCTCGGCCACGGAGATGGTCTTTTCCGGGCCGGCCAAGGGCAATGACTTCCTTAAAACTAAATACTCGACAGATGGCACGAAGACCCGTGGCACCAACAACAACTGCGCCAATGGTTATACACCGTGGGGTACCTACTTGACTTGTGAAGAAAACTGGTTGAACGTGGTGGGTCGGGCGGCCGCTGACGACGCCAAGCGCGACACTAAAGATGTGGTTTCACTTAAGCGTTATGGCTTGCCTGAGGGCCGCAAGAGCCCCTACCTTTGGGACACAGCCGGTACCGAGGATTTGTTTGCCCGCTGGACCTCTTCAGTGGTAGGCGCTACGGCAGCAGAGGACTACCGCAACATTGCAAACAACTTTGGTTGGAACGTTGAAATCGATCCTTTCAACAACACTTCCGTGCCCGTCAAGCGCACGGCTTTAGGCCGTTTTAACCATGAAGGCGCATGGCCGGCGCCCGCCGTTGTCGGGCAGCCGATTGTGATTTATCAAGGCGATGACGCGCGCAATGAATACATCTACAAATTTGTTTCTAAAGCACTGTGGAGCGCCAGCGATGTCAATGCAGGCCTGGCCGCTGGTGCCAAGTACTTGGATGAAGGCACCCTGTATGTTGCCAAATTCAATGCCGATGGCACGGGTACTTGGCTGGAATTAACCCATGGTAAGAACGGCCTAGATAGCACTAACGCGACTTACGCTTTTGCCAACCAAGGCGATGTGCTGATTAATGCGCGTTTGGCTGCTGACTTTTTGGGTGCCACCAAAATGGACCGCCCGGAGTGGGGCGCCGTCAACCCCCTCAATGGCGAGGCCTACATGACCTTGACCAACAACAGCAACCGTATCGACCCGGCTGCCACACCGACCGGTGTCCAGCTCAAGCCCGATGCAGCCAATCCCCGTTACTACAGCGACACCTACACGAACACCGATGGCACTACCAAGTCCAACAAGGGCAACCCGCATGGCCACATCATTCGTTGGAAAGAAGATGGCGCAAGTGTTGCGGCGACCAAATTTGCCTGGGATATTTACCTCTTCGCCGCAGAAGATGGCGCGCCTGCCGATGTCAACCTCTCTGGCTTAACTGCGGTTAACGACTTCTCGAGCCCGGATGGCTTGTATTTTGATCAGCGTGGCATGTTGTGGATTCAGACCGATGACGGCGCCTACACCGATGTAACCAACTGCATGATGCTCGCTGCTGTGCCGGGCAAGGTGGGCGATGGCGGCAAGGCCACGGCCGCTGGAGGTACTGCCACCATCAAGGGTGCCAACGCCACGCCCAACTCGGTTCGCCGGTTTTTGGTTGGACCCAAGGATTGCGAAATCACCGGCGTTGCCGTCACACCCGATGGGAAAACCATGTTCTGTAACGTGCAGCACCCCGGTGAAAACGGCAGTCTGGCCGCACCGAGCAGCGCATGGCCAGACAGCCAAACTGTTGCGGGTTCGACCAAGCGACCGCGCTCTGCAACTTTTGTGGTGACGCGCAAAGACGGCGGCGCTATCGGCGTCTGACAAATCGGGTTGGCGAAGCTATTGTTCGCCAACAAAAAAAGCCCGGTCACTTGCGTGACCGGGCTTTTTGATAAGGTCAAACCCAAACCCCGCCGTCTTACTGCGACAAGGCTTAGGCCGACAAAGCGCTTACTTCGTAGAAGCTTCCCAGATAGCGTGCGAGTAAGCCGCTTTGCCCGGGTCTTTCTTGATCACCGGCGAGCTGCCGCTAGACAGCAGCACTTTGACCGTGCGCTCGAAAGCGGCGGGCTCCAGGTAGCCCATCTTGGCGGTACCGGCGTTGGTGATCAGCTTGGCCACGTTTTCCATTTGGCGCTTTTGCACCGCTTGGTTAGCGCTGCCCGAGGTGTCGCCGGCGACGACGATCTTGGCCGCTTCAGCGGGGTTTTTCACCGCGTCGTTCCAGCCTTTGAGGCTGGCCTTCACGAACTTGGCCATGCGGGCCACAAAGGCCGGGTCTTTCAGGTTGGATTCGAGCACATACAGGCCGTCTTCCAGCGAAGCGACGCCTTCTTTTTCATAGAAGAAGGTGACCAGTTCGCTTTCCTTCACGCCCGCATCTACCACTTGCCAGTATTCGTTGTAAATCATGGTGGAGATACAAGCGGCCTGGTTTTGTAGCAGGGGGTCGACGTTAAAGCCTTGCTTCAAGATTTTGATGTCCGAGTCGGTTTTGTAGCCCAGCTTGGTCATCCAGTTCAGGAAGGGGTACTCATTGCCGCCGTACCAGACGCCCAGGGTTTTGCCCTTGAGGTCTTTGGGTGTGGACACGCCGCTCGACTTTTTACAAGTCAGCATCAGGCCCGACTGGTTAAACACCTGGGCCACGTTGACCAGCGGCACACCGGCTTCGCGCGCGGCCAGGGCCGAGGGCATCCAGTCCACCACGATGTCGGCTTGCTTACCGGCGATCACTTGGGTAGGCGCAATATCGGGGCCGCCGGGCTTGATGGTGACATCCAGGCCTGCGTCTTTGTAATAGCCCTTGGCCTGCGCCACGTAGTAGCCCGCAAACTGCGCTTGCGGCAGCCACTTGAGCTGAATCGTTACTTTGTCAGCCGCATGGGCTGCGACTGCACCAATGGACAGCAGAGCCGCTGCCAGGGTGGTGCTTAGTTTCAAACGCATCTTCATAAAAAACTCCTAGGGTTGAGGACACAGGGGAAAAATAGCTTGCCCGCGAGGGTAAGCCGGGGACGCAATCTTGTCCACCAGGACAAAGAAACACTTTAACGCAGCGCAAAGCTTGTGCGGGCGGTACGGGACAACCGCTTTCATTTCTTGCCCCTTACCGACGGATGCCAAAAGGCGGCGCGCTTTTCGATAGACACCAGCAGCGCGTACACCGCCGAGCCGGTCACCGCCGCCACCGCCACCGCCGCCCAGACCAGGCCCATATTCATGCGCGTAGCCTCGGTGGAGATGCGAAAACCCAGGCCCGAGGTGGGCGAGCCAAAAAACTCCGCCACGATCGCGCCAATCAGCGCCAGCGTCGCATTGACCTTAAGCGCCGAGAACAAAAACGGTAG